>NZ_JBPYDC010001630.1:0-554 GCF_051847575.1 Psychrobacter sp. 1U2 | reverse complement strand
CATCTCAGTTAGCGTTGGGATAGGATTAGGAATAGAGCGTAGCGTAAACGTCATGACGACACTGTCAACGCTATTATCTTCAAGGGGCAGCGTCTCAGCGGACAACGGCTGCAAGATAAAGTCGATACCTGCGCTAGTAAAGCGTTCTGCTGCCAATGGATGCAGATGCGGATCGACGCCTATCACTTCTTTGACGGTTTGAGGGTTGTAAAACTCAGCATTTAGCCCACTGCCAACACCGACTTCTAGCACGATGCCGTGGGCTTTTGGGACGACAAGCGCTCTTTGCTCGCTCACAACATCTAATGCACAGGCTTTGTCGATTAGGACAGGCAAGACTTTATTATTATAGACGTTTTTGAGACTGCTGAGCTTAGAGGTCGGCTTCGAGGTCATGATGATTCCTTTATAATTAAAATATGAACATCTTTGTATCTTACTCGCCCTTTTTACTCCGCCGGCATCGTTCGGAACAATAAATCACATTATCCCAATCCTTCTCCCACTTTTTGCGCCATGTAAAAGGACGCTGGCAGACAGGGCATATCTTTTGC
>NZ_JBPYDC010001629.1:0-554 GCF_051847575.1 Psychrobacter sp. 1U2 | reverse complement strand
CTGGCATCTTAGGACTGGTATTGGTTGCGCCATCAACACCATGAAGAATAACATTGATTAAACCATCCGGCTTTTCACGGCGGATACTGCTTAGACCCACAATAGGTGCATAACGAGCATCCGGTTGGCCATAACCATCAACACCGTGACAGCTACCACAAGCAGCAAGGTATAATGCTTCTGGCGAATTACTACCACCTTGAACCTCAGCTTTCGCCTGCGCTAAGTAGTCCTTTTGGGCAAGCAGGTCATGAGTGATTGATTCATTGAGTGGGGCTGTCAGACGGGATGCATTGACCGGATGAACCTTATCATCTGTTTGTACGACAGGTACGGTCTTAAGATAAGAGGCAATTGCGTTTAGATCTGTGTCTTTTAAATAGCGAGTACTGTGCGATACCACCTCTCCCATAGGTCCACCAGCAAAGACTCGTTGATCCAGCTCACCTGTACGCAAGTAAGTGACGATGTCTTGCTCACTCCAATTGCCTATACCGCTTGATTTATCAGGAGTGATATTGGGCGCATACCATGTCCCAAGCTGCGCTCCTGAC
>NZ_JBPYDC010001628.1:0-554 GCF_051847575.1 Psychrobacter sp. 1U2 | reverse complement strand
AAATTAATTATGACATGCTGATTGGCAATTTAGAGATGGATGTGAATGATGGCGAAATACGCTACAAACATGCTATCGATGTCGAAGCAGTTGGCATTAATGATCATATCATTGAGCATCTGCTACAAAGCGTGATTGCCATGACTACGGTCGCTTACGAGATATTTGATGATTTAATCAATACTCAAGACCCTGCTGAAGATATGCAAACGTTACTTATAGAGCTACGTCAGCAAGCAGACTCTAGAACCTTCTTTCTTCCGACTCAATTTGTTCAATAAAGATGCTCAATTTAAAAAAGTAACACAACAAACTTACTTTGAAAATCTTAAAGCGAGGCTGATAGAAATTTTCGTAGCCTCTGTCTGCGTAGGCACAGCAAGCAAGAAAATTTTTATCAGCCTCGTATGCAGATGAGATGTATAACACTTTTATTTAGTAGAGACTATAATCCTATCTTTTATAACCTCTAAACTATTAAAGATAATAAAAAATGCTTTCACAAACTCCTTATCACCCTCTTAAACACCGACACAATTAAACATTATGCTAAA
>NZ_JBPYDC010001627.1:0-554 GCF_051847575.1 Psychrobacter sp. 1U2 | reverse complement strand
CTGGCTCTGGCTCTGGCTCAGGAGCTTGGTTTTTCTCAGCGCCATAAGTACCTTGAGCACCATTACCTTCATAGATACCACCGATGTACTCAGCGTCACCGCCGTAGAATCCACCTTCGGTATTGTAGCCATCGTTATCTGCTGCTGCACCTGAGAATTTATTACCATCGATATCTGCTGTTAGGTTGATATCACCTGCATTGGCAAAATTCAATTCACCGGCTACTTTCTTAGCAACAAAGTCAGCAGTAAACGCAGAGCTACCATATTCAATGTTATTGTCTAAACCAAGCTCGCGATAGGTTGCGTCACCAGTATATTCTGCAGTACCATCTGTCGGTACGTTTTCAGCTTTAGTTGCATTACCAGTAACGGTTACACCGTCGACTGGAAGCTGACTTTCACCTAAAGTGGCGCCGCCATTAATATGACCAATACGCATATTATCACCAAAGTCTTTATAGACTGAGGTGTAGTTGAGAGGTAAGTTTCCTAAAGCGGTAGGAATCTCGGCACTTCCTGTATAAGACTTGAAATCATTATCAAGGTCAGTG
>NZ_JBPYDC010001626.1:0-555 GCF_051847575.1 Psychrobacter sp. 1U2 | reverse complement strand
AGCCTTTTTAAATATCGCAAAATCTGACAATAGCGGTAACTACGGTAAATACAATAGCCCCAAATTCGATAGTCTGATGGCGCAAACCCTAAAACCTGGGGTCACCGATGCGCAGCGTGCAGATTTGTATCAGCAAGCAGAGGCTCAGTTGGATGACGATATGGGGCTGTTAAACATCTATCACTACGTCAGTCCGCGAATGGTTAAGCCTTATGTTATCGGATTTTCGGAGAAGGATCCTTTGGGAAATTGGCAGGGCAAAAATATCTCTATTGCCAAACACTAGTCATTAAATCACCTTTATAAGTGAGCGCTATAAAAAAGATTTGTTCTGATTTATAGCGCTTGTCTGTTTGGACTTATAAATCTTGAAGGTCATTATTTCAAGAAAAATTTTAGAGATAGGAGCCTTTATACAAAGGTTCTATAAAGAGGTTCTATGCTAAAGCTCATCTTTCGGCGTATCTTAGAAGCCATTCCGACTATGTTTGTTTTGATTACCGTGTCCTTTTTTATGATGCGCCTAGCGCCTGGTAGTCCTTTTACGACAGAGCG
>NZ_JBPYDC010001625.1:0-555 GCF_051847575.1 Psychrobacter sp. 1U2 | reverse complement strand
CACTGGCCATAGATGGCGCCATACCCAGTTCCCGACCAGCGGCACTGATATTGAGTTTGTCGGCCGCCAAAACAAATAGACGAACGCTTTCTGTATCCATTAGATTATATCCAAATTACGAATTCTGTAATTCATAATAGCCAGTTTATTTCATTTTTACAAAATATTATACTGATTCTAACAATTAATCTTTAGGAGAAGCCCAATGAAAGCAATGATACTTAATGAATATGGTGACAATGCTAAATTTCAATTAGATGAGCTACCTCAACCTGATGCAAAAGCTGGACATGTAGTAGTGCGAGTGGCTGCAACTAGTGTAAATACAGTTGATACCATGATCCACCACATGGGTAATGATCTACCGTTTTCACCCGATCTGCCGGCAGTACTCGGTATGGACTTTGCAGGCACTATTGAAACTGTTGGTGAGGACGTGACCGACTTTGCTCCAGGCGACGAAGTATATGGCTGCGCTGGAGGACTCGCAGACTTGCAAGGTACGCTGGCAGAATTCATGCTAGCTGATGCCAAATTGATTGCTCAAAAACCAAA
>NZ_JBPYDC010001624.1:0-555 GCF_051847575.1 Psychrobacter sp. 1U2 | reverse complement strand
CGATTGAGCGTATGATTGTCAGTGACAGCTCACATGATGCAGTGTTACGCCTGCGTAGTGTTGATGGCAGTATTATTTATGCTTTTGATCAGCTCTATACAGCCAATCGCCACTTATATCAACAAAGCACGCCTTATTTTGTGAATTTTAGCGCTTGGGCACACGAAATCTCGATCAGCGATCAAGAGGAAGTCATTATGGTCGAGGATCAAGAAGCGATTCGCTATCATCGCGCTTTTAACGATATCGTTGCAGCCAATGATGGACAAGTGCCAGAAGACATTCAAGAACAGATTAAAGGTTGGCAACCAGAAACCAAAGAACAGATGGCGCCAGTAGAGATTAACTTGGGTCACATGTGTGCTTATCTATTTGGCGATACACTCGGCCAAGAAGACGAAGCATGGTGTCAGGGGCAAGTTATTGGCAAACAAGAAACGACGTTCAATGACAAGCCCATTATTTTGTTCGATGTGGTTATCTTGCGTGAGCAAGATGCAGACCCATTTGTTGTGCGTATCGGCGCTCTGAGTACGGCAAGCACAAAGGCCATCA
>NZ_JBPYDC010001623.1:0-556 GCF_051847575.1 Psychrobacter sp. 1U2 | reverse complement strand
AAGGTTTAATATTTTTGACCAACAATGGCGACCTAGTGAACAAGGTCTTACGTGCTGGTAATAATCATGAAAAAGAGTATTTGGTGACGGTTAATAAACCGATCACCGATAGTTTTATCGAGGGTTTGGCAGGCGGCGTGCCTATTTTGGGAACGATGACCAAAAAATGCCCGGTGACTAAGGTGGCACCCACCGTGTTTAACATTACGCTAGTGCAGGGGTTAAACCGTCAAATTCGTCGTATGTGTGAGCATTTTGGTTATGAAGTCGTGAAGCTTGAGCGTACGCGGATTATGAATGTGACTCTTAAGGGTCTTCCAGTTGGAGATTGGCGAGATTTAACCCCAAAAGAGTTGTCTGTTTTACTTAACTCTATAGAAGATTCTTCTTCGCAAGACAAAAATGCGGCTAAGAAATCTCGCAATACATCAAGAAAAAACGCTCGTACTAATAGCTCGTCAAAGTCAAAAGCGTCTTCTAAATCAACAGGCGCGGCAAAAGGGAATGGTAAACATCTTAAAGACGATGCCAGAAAACCAGCAGGTTCTAAAGATAG
>NZ_JBPYDC010001622.1:0-556 GCF_051847575.1 Psychrobacter sp. 1U2 | reverse complement strand
AAACTCGCTATTAAAAACAAGTCTTGTAACACCTTTTAAAACATTTGTTAACGAATCTATACTTACTGTATCTTTTCCACTCTTTCTAAGCGCTTCTTTTAAATACCCAACCCTATCTAGCTGAGGGAATCCCTTTCCAAAAGACTTATCTATAAACTTAATTGCGTCTGACTTTGATCTAGCCAGCTTAACATTACTAGACCCTGCACCTCGAGTTAGTTTGAAAACTTTGGGATAGCTAGTATTCTTTGCCCATTTCTTCGCTTGTTTCTTATCATAAAAAATATAGCTAGGAACTACTGGTATACCAGCAGCTTCAAGAAGATACTTTTGAGCGACCTTGTTATCAAAATGCCAGCTTGTTTTAAAATCAGGAAAAACTCTTAATCCTGCATGTTCTATAGCAAAAAGGATATTTTTGGCAGCGAGAACATCCTTGATTTGTGAATGATGATGATGCCACATGAAAACATCATAACCTTTTAGTTGTTCTATAATATCAGTATCAAAAGCATTAACTAACTTATAATCAATATTTTTATTTTCGCAATATTCA
>NZ_JBPYDC010001621.1:0-556 GCF_051847575.1 Psychrobacter sp. 1U2 | reverse complement strand
CAGGTAGCACGGTGGCGGGCGATGCTATCGCTAACAAGCCTAGATTGAATCCAGCAAAAGCTGAGACACCTATTGAGAAAGCAGCGGTACCACTAAAAATCCAAGATTCAATATTCCCATCATTAAACTTACGATAACCATAAATCGCTAAACTTCCCACCTCAAAGGTCGCGCCAACTACCCCAATCCACCCTGCTCGATATATCAGCTTATTTGCAAAGCTAGTCTTACCTAATACGCCAGCATCTAGCCAATAGTGGACAGGTAGAATATGTCCTTTGTCATAGCAAAAGGCGACCCACTGGATGATAAGGCTTATGCCCCAAGTAATTGCCATCATTGCTCAACTATTATAAGCCACCACAGCCCAAGCAAATAAACTGATGTTAATCACTATTGCCACTATCCATCTGATATTCACCTGCCAGTTTTTACCCTCGAAGGCTCTCTGTGCTTCTGGTGTGATGGGCTGAATGGGATACGGGTTGTTTTGACCGTCCCAAGTTAGTAGCTTTTGCACGTCAGGATGTAAGATAGCGCGTTTGACGCATTGATA
>NZ_JBPYDC010001620.1:0-556 GCF_051847575.1 Psychrobacter sp. 1U2 | reverse complement strand
GATTTGTTTCAAGAGTTAGGCTTTTCTTTGACGCTAGACCATGACAATTTATTAACGCCTATCGAACCTGATACGGATTATCGATTTTTATCTGATGTAGGTTTTGTGGCTACTAACCAACCTGATAAAACGACGATCAATACGCTACAAACACTTTTTATCGGTGCAGATATTATTGATATGGCACATCTAGGAATAGTTGAGGCCACACTAAATAATTGGTCACGTCTTCATAAACATCTGATTGATCACTTGCTTGATTATCAGCCGTTGCAAAGTCGATTACTGTGGCAGCAGCAACAACGTTACCAATGATGGCGTCAATCTTTAGACAAAGTATGGTCGTTCAAAAATTATTTGAGGTAGTACTACTGTAGCCCTATCATCTGTATGTTACTTGGAACTCGTTATCAAAAGGATTTCTTATGACCACATCTTTACAGCACTCATCGAAGAATACAATAAAAACCCCTTTATTGGGTGTCAACGTTGATCACGTAGCAACCTTGCGTCAAGCACGCGGGGTTGGCTATCCCAGTCCTTTAGAAGCAGTGCT
>NZ_JBPYDC010001619.1:0-557 GCF_051847575.1 Psychrobacter sp. 1U2 | reverse complement strand
CGCGAGTTTGTATTTGGCGTGATGTTTATCCCGCTAGGTTTCATCTTTGCATGGTTCTCTATCTTTGGTAATTCAGCCATAGACCTAGTCGCCAATGGTGCAACTGAGCTTGGCGAAATTGCAGTCAATGATGCAGCGATGGGCATGTTTGCCTTGTTTGAGTACTTTCCTTACAGTGATATTTTATCATTTGCTGGCGTGGTTATTGGTCTTATATTCTTTGTGACTTCAGCTGACTCCGGCGCTTTGGTACTCGCGAACCTAAGCTCGAGAGGCATGACCAATGATACTGACGCGCCTGTATGGCTGCGTTTGTTTTGGGCGGCGGCAACGGGTTTGATTACCCTAGGCTTACTGTTCGCAGGTGGCTTTGCATCATTACAGTCCGTTTCTGTGATTGCCGGTTTGCCGTTCTCGCTTATTTTAGTTCTTTACATGATGTCGATGTGGACCTCATTAAAAGAAGAAGGTAATAAACGTAAAGCCAGCACCCTTGGCACTGCAAACGTGCTAGATAGCGGTAAGAGCTGGAAAGCACGTCTGCAACGTATTGTCAG
>NZ_JBPYDC010001618.1:0-558 GCF_051847575.1 Psychrobacter sp. 1U2 | reverse complement strand
ATGTCTGTAGAGGTAATAGCTGCAGCTGTTTGGCTAAAAGTGAGAGCAATTAAACCTAATGAAGTTCCCAGCATTAATGAGCGATAAAGGCTCTTATAAGAAGAGTTAGATGTGGTTAATGACGTTAGTAACGGTGACATAGTAGATAGCCTCATAATTTAATAAAAGAGAGATAAATAGGTGGCTAACTATGGCGTCCAGTTATTTATCATCGGCGTTTATTACTTTATAAAATAATACCTTAAAGAAGATCTACATTACAAGAATCGTTTTTTAAGAGACGTAAGCTAAAAAAATAAAGGTCTTTCTAGTTTAAATGTATAAAATTTAACTAAATATCAACAAGGTTCACCATATAAGCAACTTATTTTTTGGGTAAGATAGTTTGGAAACTTATTATTTACTTTCGTTTTAACAATAATTGGTAGTGCTATCAACACAGACAACTGAACGACATATGAAGTCATCATTATCTCCAAGGATATAAAAACTGTGTGGGCACTTTACTCATGGTCCTAAAAGGCCTATTTATTAGCTAGGATATATTATGAAGAAGAA
>NZ_JBPYDC010001617.1:0-558 GCF_051847575.1 Psychrobacter sp. 1U2 | reverse complement strand
TCTGATCATAGACACCATTAGACTTTAGCTCAGCCAACGCTTCATTGAATTTGGCAACTAGAGGATCACCTTTACGAAAGGCCATGCCCATGGCATCTTCTTCGGTACTAATCTCTTGGCCTTTGACTTCATAGTCTTGACCAGCTTCTGTCTTTAGCCAATCAATACCTGTCACTTTATCTGACATCATTGCACGTACGCGACCTGAAGTTAGGTCTAGATAGGCATTGTCTTGAGTATCATAAAGCTTGATGTCAGCATCAGGGTATTCGTCTTGCAGGTACTGTGACGAGACCGTTGAGCGCTGCGAAGCTACAGGCTGTCCTTTTAGGTCAGCGACACTGATGTCATCGCCTTTTTTGCCGATTAAGATAATGCCAGTGTGAAAGTACGGATCCGTAAAATCTACCACTTCTTTACGCTCAGGTGTGATCGACATACCAGCGATAATCGCATCGAATTTTTGTGCATTAAGTCCAGGAATAAGACCATCCCAATCTTGAGAGATTACCTCACACTCAGCTTGCATTTGCGCACATAGCGCATCGACCAGTTCAA
>NZ_JBPYDC010001616.1:0-558 GCF_051847575.1 Psychrobacter sp. 1U2 | reverse complement strand
TAAGTTGTGAGTATCGTTGTGTGGGACGGGTACGAGGTTTGGGTATTCGACATGCGATCACACAGGGGGCGACGTGGATTGCTTGTACAGACGCTGACACGGTTGTGACTACAGATTGGCTATTGCAACAAATCGCTCATATAACTCAGCAGTCGACTGATATGATTTGCGGTGTGGTAAGTATCGATGACTGGACAAACTTGTCACCGCAAACGCGACACGATTATGTTGCTCACTATCAAGACAAGATGGGACATCGGCATATTCATGGAGCAAATTTGAGTTTTAGTAGTCGAGCTTACCTTGCTGTTGGTGGCTTTAGTCTCCTACCATGTCATGAAGATGTGGATTTGGTCAAAAAATTTGAGACCCAAGGTTATGCTATCACTTGGAGCAATCGCGTGCGAGTCATCACCAGTAGCCGGGTAAACGGCCGGGTAAATGACGGTTTTGCCGCGTTTTTATCAAATTTGGAACAAAGCAATTTATAGTTGTCATTAGGGCATGGCAACTTATGCTCTACATTATCGACCTCTTGATTCTCTTGACTGATAATTA
>NZ_JBPYDC010001615.1:0-558 GCF_051847575.1 Psychrobacter sp. 1U2 | reverse complement strand
CATTAAACACCGTATCGGCATCACGCCACTTGACCACGCCTGTCGCCATAAAGACCCCAAAGCCAAACATTGAACCGAGCAACAGCGAGTCCGTATACAATTGCACCACAAAAGCAGTCACAATAGCAACCAGGGCGACCAGCGTCTTTAACTTACTTTGCGCCTTGGCACCAGCGGTTGTCTTACTGAGCTCATCATCTTTTAACCCTTCACTTTGGATAGCGGTATCGCGAGCTTCTTTATCGATAGCGACCTGTTGATACTGACGCGGCTTACGGTAGCTGATAAAGACTGCTGTCAACAAACCGATGAACATACCTAACGCGGGTATCGCCATTGCTTGAATCACAGAAATGTTAGCGATATCAATACCTGCTTCACCGACGTTTTTTAGCATGATTTGATTAAGGTAAATATCACCAAAACCATAGGGGATAAACATATAGGTGGTGACCAAACCAAAGGTCAGCAAACAAGCAATCAGGCGTCGATCAATTTGCATGCGGTTAAAAGCGAGTAATAACGGCGGCACGAGCAACGGAATAAAGGCGATGTGTA
>NZ_JBPYDC010001614.1:0-559 GCF_051847575.1 Psychrobacter sp. 1U2 | reverse complement strand
AAAACGACGCTACCTTGTCTAATGATGATTCATTACACATTCAAACTAATAAGCCTTCATGTAATCATAAAGGTATAGACTTACCTACTGACTCTAATGCCAACCAAACCCATGAGGAGACCGAGCAAGACTTGGCTCCCATGACTATGAAAGAGCGCTTTCGTAAGTTTATACCCGTCATTGTAGATGTCGAGACGGCTGGATTTAATGCACAAACCGATGCGCTGCTTGAGATTGCCTGTATTCCAATTCTGTTAAACGAGCAGGAAGTATTCTATCCAGGAGAAGCGCTTAATGCTCATATTGAACCTTTTGAAGGAGCCAATTTGGAGCCACGCTCATTGGCCTTTACCGGTATTGATCCTAACAATCCTATGCGTAAAGCGATTGCAGAAGATGAAAAAACTGCCCTGCGTCGTATATTTAAAGGTTTAAAAGAAGTGCGCCGTGCTGAAGACTGTCGTCAATGTGTGCTAGTTGGTCACAATGCTCATTTTGACTTAGCATTCTTAAATGCCGCAGTCATGCGTACTAATAACAAAAACCATAATCCATTTCA
>NZ_JBPYDC010001613.1:0-560 GCF_051847575.1 Psychrobacter sp. 1U2 | reverse complement strand
TGGTACACCAAAGCTAATCAATGTGCGTAAGTTGGATTATACTGGTGAGGCAGGCGCTGTTAATGTAAAAGGTGTGCTTGATCTGCGCCAAGATATTGGCTGGACAGTAAACGGCCGCTTTAATAATTTTGATTTGGGTTATTTTTTACCGAATAATCCAGCTATTCTTTCCGGTGATTTGAACACCAGTGGGCAGTGGCAATCTGCGTCCAAAAACCATCCTGATGAAAAGGGTAAACTACAACGTTTTGCTGTAAATTTCGATGGGATGCTAGATGCCAAACAGCTACCTGCTGGTAAACTGACCATTGATGCCAATGGGGACTCGCAGCTCATCCGTATCAAGCGTTTTCGTCATATAGGCACAGCAGGTAGTATTGACGCCCAAGGCTCAGTCGATGTGAGCAAAGGGGTTGCTTGGGATATTAGTGCGGTGATGGATCGCTTTAATCTAGGTTACTTCCTAAAAGATACACCGAGTACGATTACGGGCAATATAAAAACGGATGGTAGCTGGCGTAAAGCACAGCAGATTATCAACCTAACACAAATCGATCTAA
>NZ_JBPYDC010001612.1:0-561 GCF_051847575.1 Psychrobacter sp. 1U2 | reverse complement strand
ATTATAGGTCCAAATGGTGCAGGCAAAACCACACTTATTAAAGCCCTACTCGACATGTCTGATGATGAGGTAACCAAGACTGGTAGCGTTGAGCTTGGGACAAATTTGCAAATCGCTTTTTTTGATCAACTACGAGATCAGCTGGATCTTGAAGCAACTGTCGCTCAAAATGTATCAGAAGGCTCAGACTTTATCGAAGTTGGTGGTCGTAAAACCCACATCATGAGTTATTTACAAGATTTCTTATTTGCGCCTGAGCGTGCACGTACCCCGGTTAAAGCTCTATCAGGTGGTGAGCGTAATCGTGTCTTACTGGCCAAACAACTGCTAAAACCTGCCAATATCCTAGTGCTTGATGAGCCAACCAACGACCTAGATATGGCAACCCTTGAGCTATTAGAAGAATCGGTCAGCAGTTTTAACGGTACCATTCTCCTTATCAGCCATGATCGCTCGTTTATGGACAACGTGGTCACCTCTACTTGGGTATTTGACCAAGACGAAAATGGCAAAGGTATGGTTAAAGAGTATGTAGGTGGTTATCAAGAATATTTGATACAG
>NZ_JBPYDC010001611.1:0-561 GCF_051847575.1 Psychrobacter sp. 1U2 | reverse complement strand
CGACCATCAGGAACATCAGCAGTATTGAGCTGACCATCAAAACGTGCATCGAAAACCGACAGCTCACCTCCAACGAGATCAATGCTTGCGTCACCCGTCCCTGCTATACCAATGTCACGACCCTCTTGTGTGGCATCAAGCTGAGCTTCTAGATCCGTATTACTGAGATTAATAATATGCCGCTGACCTTTGACACCGTTTTTGGTGATATCTAGCAAACGACCACTGGCGTTGAGGCGGCCTGTTAGACGCTCAAGTGGTAAATCGTTACGATATTGTTTGGGTAGTAAGCCATTAGTGCGCGCGTCTATCTGCCACGTCAAAGGTCGGCGCTTAGTTGCTAGCTGTATTTGCCCATTACCCGATAAATCACCAACGATGCCTTTATAGTTGAGACTATTTATATCAATGACATCGCCATTCTTACGAATTTTGACATCATAATTGCCTTTAGGGGCTGCGTTTAACTCATTGATAAGGGCATTGGCATCAACAGACAAACGTGCACCGCGCACAATGACATCGGCTCGGCCGCTTGGGCTATCGATATTACCAATATTC
>NZ_JBPYDC010001610.1:0-562 GCF_051847575.1 Psychrobacter sp. 1U2 | reverse complement strand
CTTAAAAGCGATGAGCTGCTTGCTGAGATACCAGTCATTATGCTGACGGCCAAAAGTGAAGAGGACAGTAAAGTTCATGGGCTTGATGCGGGTGCTGATGATTATATGACCAAGCCTTTTTCGACACGAGAGCTAATCTCAAGGATTAAAGCGGTATTGCGTCGTAGTAGTGCGCTGAGTGCTGATAAGTCTATCGAGATAGGTAAGCTGAGCCTAGACCCTAAAAGCCAACGCGTCACGGCCAATGATAAGGTTGTGGATATCGGACCGACAGAGTATAGGCTATTGGCGTTTTTTATGAGTCATCCAGAGCGTGCCTATACGCGCGCACAACTGCTCGATCAGGTATGGGGCGGTAATGTCTATATCGAAGATCGGACAATTGATGTGCATATCAGGCGTTTGCGTAAATTATTAAAGCCCCACGACTGCGATACGTTGATTCAAACAGTGCGAGGTACTGGTTATCGGTTCTCTAGTCTCATTGAGCCAGTATGAGCCAGTTTAAACAGAACGACATATGAATGACAAAGTAACGCAGTAGATAGTCGTAAGGGTATGA
>NZ_JBPYDC010001609.1:0-563 GCF_051847575.1 Psychrobacter sp. 1U2 | reverse complement strand
AGGAACAACCGTACCATCATTGGCTGCTGGTTGCTCAGTAGTAACCTCAGCTGTCTCAGTAGTATCATCTTTATCCGAACGTTCACAACCAGCAATCGCTAAACCACATATCACACTAATACCAGCAATTTGCTGCCATTTTGACCACTTTTTATTTGCTACGCTCATATTTGTTTTGCTCCCGATTTACTCATTTGCACCGTCAACGGTAGACAGTATAGCTATCTAGGTTGCCATAACGCTGTAACAGCTTTATACGACCAATATTAAAATCAGCTCATTATACGAGGTTTGTAGCAGATGGTCAGTAATGTGGACCATTGATATACAAATAAAACCCATCAAAGACTATAAAAGCCCTTTTTAGTTGCAAAAACGCAACAAACACTCATTAAGCTGTTTATGTGTAAAACAGTCTGGTTGCTTGTTTAAGTTGATCAGTATTATTGCTTTGTTTTAGCTGTACAAAACCAAACTCTACTATACTTCTCTTCTGTTTTACGCAAAAATTTATGAGGCATCATATTATTGATCAACAGATAATTGATGATAGGTAGTTATGA
>NZ_JBPYDC010001608.1:0-563 GCF_051847575.1 Psychrobacter sp. 1U2 | reverse complement strand
GCAATAGTGTCTCTACCAGATGCTTTGGTTTGACCTATAAATTGATAAGCAGCTCCATCTTGTCCAGCGACTTCACCCGCTCCGTCAATATCAGTAGAACCAATAGCGATACCACGATAACCAGTTGCAGTTGCAGAATGACCGACTGCTAACGATCCATCGCCTGTAGCAGAAGCGACGTTACCCATGGCTTGTGAGTAGTCTCCTCTAGCAACTGATTGACGACCTATCGCTAATGCAGTATTGCCTTCAGATAATGAGCCAACGCCTATAGCCACACCAGCGCCACTAGTCGTTTTTGCATATTCACCTATTGCTACGCTAAATACATGCTCTGTACTTGCACCTGTTCCAATCGCGACGGAGCCTCCATT
Organism: Psychrobacter sp. 1U2; assembly: GCF_051847575.1. Taxonomy (NCBI): domain Bacteria; kingdom Pseudomonadati; phylum Pseudomonadota; class Gammaproteobacteria; order Moraxellales; family Moraxellaceae; genus Psychrobacter; species Psychrobacter sp. 1U2. The sequence continues at coordinate 189 of NZ_JBPYDC010001608.1, read as the reverse complement.
CTTCATCCCAGGCGTAAATTCATTATCAGTATAGTAAGGGTTGCCACGATCAGCGATTTGATATCCCTTGTTGCTGGTAGAAGATTCGCAGCCAATAGCGATATTTTCTTTATTAGTGCCTGAATTTGCTTGGCTATCATTAGTACATTCAGAAATAGCTGTACCACTTCCTGTACCGCCGTTCACTCC
>NZ_JBPYDC010001607.1:0-564 GCF_051847575.1 Psychrobacter sp. 1U2 | reverse complement strand
CTGAGGAGGTCTATCCGCGACACCCGCTGTTAAGTTTGCTTGATATGTTAAATCTAGTCTACCTTAGCCACTTAAAAGGTGATGCTGTTAGCGAGCAGGAGCTACGAAATGTATTGGGTCGTAAAGAGCTGCCTAAATGGTATACCTACATCAATTATCTAAAAGACTGTAAACTTATTACCGTGACTGAAGATGATGAATACGTTCTCAAAAAAGATCTTAGCAAAATGACGCTATGGGATTTTTATCGTACCCTGCCCTATCCGTTACCTATAAAGGACGAGCTTGATGAGATGGAAAATAATAGCCAACAACCATGGCTAAGCCTGCTGGTGCGCCGCTTTAACAATACTGAAGCCTTCGCTCAAGAACAACTTGACTTACCGTTGTCTGCTATTTTCTCTCACAGTCAGCCACGTAAAAAAACCTCTGCAGATAACAAAATAGAGCCTTTTGGGAAATCTAGTAAGCGCAATACACAGCACAATAAACATAGGCGCGAGCAAGACACACCGCATTTTGAAGCAGCAGCCTATGATAAAGACAGTGACGTCATATGTGATA
>NZ_JBPYDC010001606.1:0-564 GCF_051847575.1 Psychrobacter sp. 1U2 | reverse complement strand
TCTGTCCTTGCCAGGCATTAGCAGAAGCGTTTTGAATCTGATAGCTAACATCAATCGGATATTTGTCTTGCGTAAAAGTAAAGGTTTTGGTGATTGTCACGCCATCTTTTTTATAAGTAAGCGGTACCGACAGGGTTTGTTGGCCCGCTTCCATCACATAATTATTTGCAGTATGGCTATAAGTTGCACGTCCTTCAGCTGTATCAATACCATCTTGACCAATCAGACCAGACTGAGCCACATAGACACGATTGCCGTTATTTTCTAATAGTACGAAAGGCTCATCACTATCAAGCGTGGCATCATACTGCTTTAAAGCAGCATAAACGATATCACCACCTTCTGGATTGATTTTGATGTCATAGCGGTCAGTTGTAACTGTGATTAATCCTGCATTTTTGGCAGGTGTCGTAGTCACAGCACCAGAATCAACAGGTAGTGTCTGTACCGGTATGTCACCTGCTGCACCACTTGTAGAGGGAATGTCAGCACCGACTGACGTTGCTGTTTCTGATACCGTGTCTACAGCTGGCTCATTAGCATAATCATCTCGCCATGCCAAAA
>NZ_JBPYDC010001605.1:0-564 GCF_051847575.1 Psychrobacter sp. 1U2 | reverse complement strand
TCACCTGCTACATCCATTTGATGATAACCGTTCATACCTGAATTATAGGCGATATCATAAACGGGCGATAACGACCACCTGCCAGCCTCGTCCATCATAAAAGAAAAGTTCTTACTATGATCGTCTTTATTGTTAAAAATGACATTAAATACGGCATGCCTAAAACCCTCTTCTACAGCAGCTTGTGACTGGGTTAGCATACGCACACAGCGTAAATACTGCAAATAATCCAATGATGGAATCCGAAAATCGATATCTAATAAGCCAGCAAGCGTATGAATATGGACGCGCTGATTGCCCATGCGGTCAAAACGCTCAACCCCGAAAGCAGCATATTTTTCATCAATATCAAAATAATGATGCGCTGGCATGTTAAGGCCTGCTTTTTTTGCCATATCAGCATAAAGCGATTCTAATAGACAAACGGTTTTATGCTCCGACTGAGCAGGGAACTTAATAAGCCACGGCATTGCGGATGTATGTTCGCTTGTTAAGTCAGTAGTAATAAACTCAGTTGCTTCATCGTATAGGATAAGTGCTTTTGGTCTTGCGCCTTGTGGTGAG
>NZ_JBPYDC010001604.1:0-564 GCF_051847575.1 Psychrobacter sp. 1U2 | reverse complement strand
ATAAATGCAGGCCAAGCTACCAAGCAAGCACTACCACATTCTGATTTATTCATCGAATCTTTATCAAAAGTATATAAAGTCATATGATTGGTTGCATCAACCAGCATACCGTTTTTACTCGCCACTGGTACAGTGTTATTGCTCGTCGCTTGCACATCATGCATACCTGATGTGTCATTGCCAAATACGTTGTTTAACGTAGAGCACCCTGTGAGCGTCAAAACTCCTGTCAACGCAGACAACATAAGAATATTTTTCATCATAACTTCCTTGTAATTAAAAACAATATGGGTTCAAATTTATATGTCTCTTTTTACTTGTGGTCTTTTATCTTAGCGTTTGTTTAGCGATGTCTTTAACCATACAATATACGCCTAAATCCGACTGCAAGCGTCTCAATATAGCATACGCTACAAACCTGTCGTTTCCATTAGAATATAATTTTACAAAAGCGCCTTAAACTTACAAATTAATTAAAAACGTCCATTTTTTATTATTCAAATACCATATAGGTATTTTTTGATAAAGTTTTGATATTGCCTGCTCATTTAAAATGTCCTGTTT
>NZ_JBPYDC010001603.1:0-564 GCF_051847575.1 Psychrobacter sp. 1U2 | reverse complement strand
AAACATTAAAAAGCCCCAAAGTTACTGGTAACTTTGGGGCTTGTTAAATTATAAGTATAAAATTGCTATAAAAGTTGCGTTATACCAATTATACAAATTATATCAGGGCTAATAATCAACTGTCGCTACTTGAATGGTCATTTTCAGACTTTTCAGCTTGCGTAGGCTTTATATGTTCAGACTTTGGCTTACGACTACGCGCTTTTGGCACCTTTGGCGTGGTCAAATTAAACATACCAGTCTGTGGCAGCAGCTGCTCAGCGACACTCTCGATCATGTTTTTATAACTGGCAATAGTCGTCTTTGATTTAGCTGCTTGGCTGTCCTCTTTTGTAGCATCGCTATGCTCAGCAGCTTTGCTATCATCAAGTAACGCCTGATCTGCTTTTAACAGCTGTTCACTCTCAACAGTGATGTCGTCAGCTTGTACTTCACTGGCCAATGCAGCGGCTGCGGTTTCATGAGCATCGACTTGATGGTCATCAGAAATGCTCAATATGGCCTGCTGTTCTTCAGCACGATAGTCAGGATGCTGCCCACGTGGATCATTACTAGCACGTTGAC
>NZ_JBPYDC010001602.1:0-565 GCF_051847575.1 Psychrobacter sp. 1U2 | reverse complement strand
CTGATAAAGTAACGGCGATTAATGACTTGGCAGCTGATGGTTTTAGTATCGAAGATATTGCGCAGCAAGAAAATGTGGCATTAAAAAATATTAAAGATTATAGAAAAAACAATAACACCTCAGTGTTGTCGCAACCTGCTGTTATTAAACAGGCGTTTGATGAGTTTACTATTCAAGATCAAGCAGTAACAGCAGGGATTGAGGTCGGTAATGGTACGGCGTGGGTACAACCAAGTAACTATCGTCCTACTCAGACTCTTACGCTCGCAGCAGCAACACCGATAATCACACAAAAATTACGTCAACAAAAAGCCAGTGCAATGGCGCTTAAAGATGCCAAACAACTGGCTGCTGGTATTAAGACTGTAGCTGATATTAAGAAACAAGCGGTAGGCTTTCAGGCGTTAGGTCAATTAAATCGTCAGACAACATTATTGACTGATAAAGAACGCAGTTTGGCATTCAGTCAGCAAGCCCCTAAAGATGGAGTGGTGGCGTTAGCGAGTGAGACTGAGGTAGGCGCTAGCGTCATCGTTGGCAATCGTATCGAAACTGAACAACAATC
>NZ_JBPYDC010001601.1:0-565 GCF_051847575.1 Psychrobacter sp. 1U2 | reverse complement strand
AATCATGCAACTGCTCATCATCATCAGATAATTTAAAGCCTGTTACTGACTCTTGAAGCGCTGCTGCCATTTCGCTCAACTCACCAACTGAACGCGCAGTTGCCATTGTTCCTGATGAGGTTTGCGACGTAATATCTTGAATAATATTCATCGCATTAGAAATATGACCGGCAGACTCTGCCTGTTGCTGCGCCGCATTTGAGATGTTTTGAATCAAATCAGCCAACGTATTAGAAACGCTTTGCACTTCTTCTAGCGCCTCTCCAGCGTCTTTTGCTAAACGTGCCCCGCGTACAACTTCTGAAGTCGTTGTTTCCATTGACATAACTGCTTCACTAGTATCTGCCTGAATGGTCTTAACCAAGGTTTCAATCTGCTTGGTGGCATTTGCTGAACGCTCTGCTAGACGCTGAACTTCATCAGCAACTACCGCAAAACCACGACCAGCGTCGCCCGCCATGGATGCCTGAATAGCAGCGTTCAATGCCAAAACGTTGGTCTGATCTGCAATGTCATTGATAAGGCTTACAATATCACCAATCTCTTGTGATGATTCACCCAGACG
>NZ_JBPYDC010001600.1:0-566 GCF_051847575.1 Psychrobacter sp. 1U2 | reverse complement strand
AGGATTAAAACGTTCCATAAAACCAAATGGCCCAAAATCCAAAGTGCTACCAGTGATGGATAGATTATCGGTATTCATCACTCCATGAGCAAACCCGATCAACTGCCAGTCAGCTATCATCCGTGCCGTACGCTCAACGACTGCTTGTAAAAATGCCAATACTGGCGTCTCGCTATCACGAGATTTTGGATAGTAGGTTTCAATCATATAATTAGTAAATTCACCAAGCAAATCAGGAGCAAAGCTTGCAATCCACTCTATGTGTCCTAAGCGAATGTGACTATCGGCAACGCGCATCAACGCCGCTCCCGCCTCCATACGCTCGCGACGTACTGGAGTGTCGGAAACCACAAAGCCAAGCGCATTAGAGGAGGGGATATCAAGTTGTGTCAGGGCATGACCACACAAATATTCACGAATAGTACTGCGCAATACCGCGCGCCCGTCACCCATTCGTGAGTAAGGCGTTAGACCTGAGCCTTTAAGGTGCAAGTCTTGCAGTTGGTTATTGCGGTCCAATACTTGCGCCACGAGCAAGCCGCGTCCATCACCTAATTGACCTGCCC
>NZ_JBPYDC010001599.1:0-566 GCF_051847575.1 Psychrobacter sp. 1U2 | reverse complement strand
CGAACTCAGGACGGGTGTCGTGATCAGGAATATCAGTACCCGAATAGTTACGGCCATTAGAAACCACAGGCCAGCCATAGTTATTGCCTTTTTTAATGAGATTAAACTCGTCACCGCCACGAGGTCCCATCTCATTGACCCACAATCTGCCTGACTCATCAAATGCCATACCAAGCACATTACGATGGCCTATTGTCCAAAACTGTGAAGCAATGTTGCGAGTATTGCCAGCAAATGGATTGTCTTTAGGGACAGACCCATCAGCATTTAGCCGAATTATTTTACCCAAATTAACGGTCATATCCTGTGAAGGGTCCTTTTTCTGACGCTCCCCTGAACTGATGTATAAATACTGTCCATCAGGAGAAAATAGTAATCGATGACTATAATGACCTTGTCCCTTTACTTTTGGGGTTTGCTGCCAAATAGGTGTGATAGCTTGCAAACTTGGCGAATCAGTGTCTAGCCCTACAAGTTTGGCTTTAACGACCTTAGCGCCAAATGTGTTATTGCCGGGACCGTCACCTGCTTCACCATAACTGATATATACCATCTTACTCGTTGCA
>NZ_JBPYDC010001598.1:0-566 GCF_051847575.1 Psychrobacter sp. 1U2 | reverse complement strand
AATTTATTCAGCTCGCTTTAGACAATCAAGTTTTAAAGTTTGGTGAGTTTGTGCTTAAGTCTGGTCGTATCAGCCCATATTTTTTTAATGCTGGCTTGCTAGCGACAGGTGAGATGTTATCGTTACTAGCGCGCGGTTATGCAGATGCTTTGGCTGAACAGATGGCAGCTAGCAATAACGGTGCAGAGCAGCAAGAGCTGGTTATTTTTGGCGCGGCTTATAAAGGTATTCCATTTGTGGCCGCAACCGCGCAAGCGTTATGGCTGCATCATGGCATCAATGCTAAATGGGGTTATAATCGTAAAGAAGCCAAAACTCATGGCGAAGGTGGTAACTTAGTGGGTGCTGATGTCAGTGGCAAAGCTGTCTGGGTGCTTGACGATGTTATTACTGCGGGTACAGCGATGCGCGAAGTGGTCGAGATTTTAGAGCAATCGGGTGCAAGTGTGGCGGGTATTATTGTTGCTCTTGATCGCAAAGAAAAAGGCCAAAATGATCATTCTGCTATACAAGAGCTTACCGCGACGCTAGAAGTGCCTGTACATGCTCTCGTTAATATTGATGAT
>NZ_JBPYDC010001597.1:0-566 GCF_051847575.1 Psychrobacter sp. 1U2 | reverse complement strand
GATCCAAGCTTACTATGTCCGAGCGCAGGAGCCAAGGGTTTCTAGTTTCCTTGAATCTTGTCTGTGTTTGAACAGAAAGCAGGGTATCCAGACCATCTTCATGCAAAACAGCGCCAAGGGGCTGAACAACAGTGGAGCCCAATTGACGAGCAAGCATTTGGGGATGCCGACTTTTTAACAAATACGAATCTTTTTCAAGTGAAGCGATATACGTTCTGTGCTGACTGGTTTTTACAACTCGAATTTTGTAAGGGGTAGCGGAGAGTTCTTGGCGAAACTCCCCAATCTGCGCATCAAGATTGATCTCTTCGCCTTCTGCCAGCGAAGTATCGATAAAATATTGTTCAGCAACTATCTTTGGATAGAGGCCAATCCTTTGCTCATCATGCAACACTCTCTTGTCCAGTGTGGAAACCCTATTTTTATAAATGTCGGGATTGTTTTGACCAGCGCTATCAACGGTATCGGAATATTGAAACAGCAGTTTTCCGTTGGCCAATATTGGATAGACCCTGTCCCATTTGTAGCCAGTAAGCGTATGTTCATCTTTGGCCGACTGCAAAATG
>NZ_JBPYDC010001596.1:0-566 GCF_051847575.1 Psychrobacter sp. 1U2 | reverse complement strand
GAGTGATGCGCTTGATAGCGCCGCCTTTACCTGCTGAGTCACGCCCTTCAAATATGACAACGATGCGCTCACCGCGATCGACTACCCAATCTTGTAGTTTGATTAGCTCACGCTGTAAGCGCACCAATTCTTGAAAATAGGTACGACGAGCAAGCTTTTCTTGCTCTGTCATCTCAAGTCCATCAAAACGAAAGTCACGTACATAATCATCTATTTCATTTTCAAGCTCTTCATCATAAGCGTCGATTAAGTCCTGATGCATTTTACGGCGTAGCTCATCGTTGAATACTTCTTTATCCATGCGTGTAATAAAGTTGCTTTGTTCAGGTTTGCTTAGCTCATTGTGTTCCTGCGGTGTTAAAGACTTTGGGTCAATTGCCGAGGGAATCTTACTCATAGAAAACTCCTAATAACTATTCTTATCATTGTATTCACCTTAGTCTCTACTTTAGCATATCTGTTGATGAAGCTAATCGATGACTGTGCGATGACTGTGTTCTATTATTGTGCAATGTAATCATGAATTGCTCGTTATCGCGCTAGCAGATTTGTCACTGCATTTAAGA
>NZ_JBPYDC010001595.1:0-566 GCF_051847575.1 Psychrobacter sp. 1U2 | reverse complement strand
GCACGATTGCCAAAGCACAGCAGTTACAAGCAACAGGATTTTATGCGCTGCCTATCAGACCGCCTACGGTTCCTGCCAACACCGCTCGTATTCGTCTGGTTATGAATGCCAAACTGACAAGTGAAGACTGTGAGCGGCTAATACAACAATTATGATTGAGAAGATACTGAGAACTGATGTTTGACAGAGCCTCTACTCCAGCTGGTTCAAAATAATTTGATGACAAGAGAGGCCAGTAAAAGTATGCTCAAACCGTAGCTGATTTTTATAAGATTGACTATATCAAGCAACAATTGACTGAATTGGATGTACTAAGCCATATGGAAATACTTGCCACGCCTTCTCGTTTTAGCAGCAGAAAACAAACCATCGCTCGCCATTTTGGCAACGCATATGACTATGACCAGCATGCTCATATTCAGCAGCAAGCATGCCGAGCTTTACTAGCTAATATTGCTCATGATAAGCAAGACAGTGTATTAGAGGTTGGGGCAGGTACTGGCCAAATGACACGCCTACTAGCTGCCTACATTCAAAGCCAGCATTGGCTAATCAACGAGTTATGT
>NZ_JBPYDC010001594.1:0-567 GCF_051847575.1 Psychrobacter sp. 1U2 | reverse complement strand
CGTAACGTGGAGCGTTAGTTAGTTCTATTGATAATTCGGGCTGTAAAGGAATCATCCAATGAGTTTACAAAACACAGCAGTCGCCCCAGTTGACCGTGAATACGAAATTACTATCGTAAGGTTTTTTACGATTATGGCCGTTGCATGGGGCATCGTCGGCATGAGTCTTGGTGTGTTCATTGCCTCACAGTTGGCATGGCCAGCACTTAACTTTGACATTCCATGGCTGACCTTTAGTCGTTTAAGACCGCTACATACCAATGCGGTTATTTTTGCGTTTGGTGGCTCTGCCCTGTTCGCAACCTCTTACTATGTCGTTCAACGTACTTGTAAGACAAGACTATTTGCCCCCTATCTGGCTTGGTTTACCTTTTGGGGTTGGCAAGCGGTGATTGTATCCGCTGTAATCACCCTCCCTTTAGGTTTGACCTCTACTAAAGAGTATGCAGAGCTTGAGTGGCCAATTGATATTTTGATTGCTTTGGTATGGATCTCTTATGCCATTGTCTTTTTTGGCACCCTTATCAAACGTAAAACGTCACATATTTATGTGGCTAACTGGTTTTT
>NZ_JBPYDC010001593.1:0-567 GCF_051847575.1 Psychrobacter sp. 1U2 | reverse complement strand
AATATTCTGCGACCACTTTACGGATGTTGTCCATGTTGACAGATTGCACTCGCATTGCCACGATATCTTTTAGTGCATATTGCACCATCTCAAGAGTAATCGGTGCACCAGTTAAATTGGCATTAGCAAATACCTGATTTAAAGCACCTTCTAAACGCCTCACATTAGAAACCACATTTTGAGCGATAAATAGTGCGCACTCTTTAGGAAGTGTCATTCCATAAGATGCTGCCTTCTTCTGCAAGATTTGCATACGAGTATCGATTTCGGGGGGATCAACAGCTACGGTCAGCCCCCAAGAAAAGCGTGATCTAAAGCGTTCATCGAACTCCGTCATTTGTGATGGATGACGATCAGAAGCCAAAATCAGCTGCTTATCACCACTAGTAAAATCAGCAAATAACGTTAAAAACTCGTTACTACTTTTCGTTTTTCCAGCTAATACATGAATATCATCTACAATTAATAAATCAACCTTTTTTATTTTCTTTTTAAAATCCTCTATTTTATTATTTCTTAATGAATAAACTAATTGGTTAATAAATTTTTCAGAAGTAAAATAATAAA
>NZ_JBPYDC010001592.1:0-567 GCF_051847575.1 Psychrobacter sp. 1U2 | reverse complement strand
TCAAGTGCGACACCGCCAGTATAGTCTTCGCGATGACAAGCCATACAGTCAGCTGCACGCGCGATATACGCTCCTCGATTGACCAAATCGCTATTGGCAGGGCTTACGTTGGGTAGGCTGGCGCTTGATAGACTAGCACCTTCAGCCATTACCGTACTGGAAGTGAAACCAATAACAAGCACCGATAACATCATAGAAAGTGGCTTCATAATATCCTCATATAGCTGGCACATAATGGCTGGCAGAACTAAGGTCGTTAGACAACAATTCGTTATACAACAATATTGTCAAATAAAAACAATAGCAAAACACCCAGCAATCTTTAACAGTGAATAGCTTATTAATGTTCTAATTGTTTAATAAATATAAGGTAAACATGGTGAAAGCTTATGTTGTTTTAAGTGCCAGCTGCTTATCCGTAAGGAGCTAGCTTTTGTTAATTATTGCGTTAGTATGACAATTAGCTTCTGTTTACTCATATAAAGGTAAAACTATTTCGCTAACATTGCTTGAATATTAACCTATTTATCTCATTTTTTTACAAAAGTTAAAAAATCATGCCGAAAT
>NZ_JBPYDC010001591.1:0-568 GCF_051847575.1 Psychrobacter sp. 1U2 | reverse complement strand
AGAGCTATTAAAAAAGCTAAAACTGCCGACACTGTCTATTAATATATGACACTCTACCCCGCGTTTGGCGGCAGCAGCTAGAGACTTCAGCACCTCTAGGACTTGGCCTTTGGGGTAGATAATATAAAACTCTATAAGAATGGTGCGCTTAGCATTATCGATATCGCTAATCAGATGATTAAAAAACGCTCTAGATGAAGTTAGCAGTTGCATCCTATGTCCAGCGTACACGCCAAACCCTGTCCAGCGTGTACCGATACGACTCACGCCCCGATAGTTAATCGGCAACAAATCCTGTCCTTGATCAAACACCATCCGCTCACGTGCTGCTATGTCGTTCATTAGCAAGCTTGCTTGATCCACACGCTGCCGATAACGACGACCGATCATCGGTTCGCCGACTAGAATATAAGCTATAAACCCAAACACTGGCAGGGTGTATAGAACCGCTATCCAGGCAATCGCCACTCCAATATTGCGCTGTACCGAGACCACACGCAAAGTCATGATCACCATTAATATGATGTGTAATAGCAGTCCTAACCCTGCAAAGCTACCCCAAGACCAC
>NZ_JBPYDC010001590.1:0-568 GCF_051847575.1 Psychrobacter sp. 1U2 | reverse complement strand
ATTTAACAGATACTGACTTGCCTGTCATAACGGACGAGTTGCGCCGTGACATATTGAATCTCTTAATCACTTATAGTGACAAAATCCCGCATCCTGCCAGCGGTGCTGCCGGTAATAATGGAACGGACTCACGCACATTAGTCCGTTGGCAAGTGCTGGCGTATGTTGCTAGTATCGACTTAACGATTATAAAGTGGTTTGAGTCGCACCTAGATGCCTTAAGCATCTTGCACGAACTGGGTTATGACAAAGCAGTAAAAGGGCTATGCGCAGTTTGGGCGTCAGAAGGCCACCCTGATCCCATACGCTATGAGCAAGACAAAATAAGTGGTACAAAAGCGTGGTGTTCAGGCGCGAATATTGTCAACTATGGCGTAATGACTTATCGAGATGAGCATGGGCGCTCACAACTGCTTGTCGTAGATATGCAGCAAGATGGCATTGCGATTGATAATAGTGGATGGCAAGCAGTAGGTATGCAAGCCACTGATACTGCCGCTATAACGTTCGAACAAGTAACGGCTAATACTGCTGGGAAAGCCGATGCGTACCTAGAGCGCGTAGGATT
>NZ_JBPYDC010001589.1:0-568 GCF_051847575.1 Psychrobacter sp. 1U2 | reverse complement strand
AATGTGAGGTTTAGCTTTTTGAAGTAAGGCATATGAGTTAAGAAAGATCAATTTAAATAGTCTTTATTATCATAACGACCAGATGAAGTGATATTTTAACAATGTCAAAAACGCATTCTATTTGTTGATAAATGGGCTAACGTAGCAAGTAAGATTCAGTATCTTGAGAAATAACTGACAAGTTTTTGTATTACCCAAAAAAACACCTGATAGCAATTCTATTAGGTGGTTTTTCAATAATTACAGTATTATAAAGTGGATGTCAGTACTGTATTCATTTGCTCTTCTGTCCAAGGACGCAGATTAACAATTTTGAGCGGTTTGCCTTTTTCGTCAATAAAGACAACCATATGTTGTTGTTGCCCCCATAATGGTAACCAGCCTGCTACATTAGGATATAAACTAGTGTGCTTATCGATTTCTGTTATATTATTGGCGGCTTCCAATTTAGTTAAGTCGTAAGCCTTAGTTTTTATTTCAGGATAGGCTTGTTCGATTGGATAGTATAAGGCAGGCTGATGCGCTATCTTAGCACCTAATTTATTGCCAAATTTTAAGTCTTTAATTT
>NZ_JBPYDC010001588.1:0-568 GCF_051847575.1 Psychrobacter sp. 1U2 | reverse complement strand
GCTTTGGTTCGCCGATTAGATGTCGGTAAGCAAGATCGTACTTTTCACGGCGCCTTGTTGGATTCGGAGATTTTAGCTGAAGTTTATCTGGCCATGACAGGAGGACAGGTAACGTTAGCGATCGAAGAAGATACTCAAACAGAGGGTGGCAACACCGCTCATGCTAATTTTGCGAATTTGGCATCTTTATTGCTAGAGTCAACCGTAGACAACCATGCCAATCAAAACTGGTTTGCAGGGTTAGCAGAAGATTATCCTGATTTAAACGCTAGGCTATCGCAGTGGTAGAGCGCGTTACTGCGCATGATTAATTGGCTTGCGCCCGTTAAATATCTAATAACATACTAAAAAGCCTGTTTTTATCAATAATTATCTGCTGATAAAGTCGACTCTATCAATATTTTATGGAAAAAAACTATGAGCCAGTCTGAGCAAACAATATTGACCACCCCTGCCCTTAGTATTACTAACTTTAACCTACCTTCTCTACATCTGCTTCATAATGAGATTACAGTCATTTTAAAGGATACTGAGAATCATCTTAGCGAATTTAACGATGATCAAGAAC
>NZ_JBPYDC010001587.1:0-568 GCF_051847575.1 Psychrobacter sp. 1U2 | reverse complement strand
TACCGCAACTAAATTTATCTTGCTAGTAAGTCATATCGAATAATAAAATGGTATCTAGACATTCATAAACGTCATGATCATCAAGTAGCGTAAAACCAGACAACAAAAAAATACCCAGATGAATTAACATCTGGGCAGGAGGAAAGCTGTATGGCTGCTATTGATTTATGCTTAAGGCTTGTGCACTTTATAAGCAACCTTTGTAGCATGTTACTGTTATTATTATTCGTTTATTAAGTTTGATAATGCTGTACAACTGACTATAAATTATATTACTGATAAGACTGATTTGAGGCTTTAGGCATAACGATCCAGAAAAGAACGTAAATTAATATGCCAGGTACTGCTGCACTCAACGTAGAGATTATTACAAATAAAAGGCGTACCCAAGTTGGTGACCAACCTACATACTCTGCAATACCTCCCATCACACCAGCGATCATACGGCTATTTTGTGAACGATGTAATTTTGCTAATTTACCCAAAATCCATACCTCTTCTTTTTTTACTTTCAATTAGCGTTATTATTATAAAATGCGTGAAAATCATGCTTTGAACAACTATTAGA
>NZ_JBPYDC010001586.1:0-568 GCF_051847575.1 Psychrobacter sp. 1U2 | reverse complement strand
ACATGCCATAGTAAGCTTGACTTGCCATAAACCCAAGGCGGATCCATAAGTACTGCTTGATTAAATATTTTGGGAGCGCGGTACAACGCTTGTAGCGTACACATAGCACCAAGCGAGTGACCTACCGCAACCACTTGTGAGATGCCGTGCTTCTCACAGACAGTTTTTACGCTATCGATAACTTGCTGGGTAAGACTGCGCCAGTGATTGTCAACAGGATAGTCTGGGTCGCCCCCTAACATCGGTATATATTCAACCGTAAAAAATTCAGCCAATATCTCAAAAAATGGCTGGTAGACCGCACTTGGCATCCCGTTCGCATGAGCAAAATGAAGGACTGGCTTTTGGGTTATGTTCGATACAGGCAATGATGCAAAGGTCTGCAAATTGATTTCACTCATGACAGGCTCTCACTAATTCTTATAGAGGTTTGGTGCTCTTAAAGGCTCGGTACTTGATTTAGTAATTTATTTATAATTTAAACTGACTATATAACTGAGGCTGAGCATAGTTATATGCTCAGCCTCAACAATCATACACATTAAATATAATCCGTTCAAAATGAAAA
>NZ_JBPYDC010001585.1:0-568 GCF_051847575.1 Psychrobacter sp. 1U2 | reverse complement strand
ACGCACAGAAGCTGCTGTAAACGTGATTTTGGGGCAATGGCTAATATAAAATGAATAGAATAAAACTCTCTATAAACTGTACTTTTTGGGGGCAAAACCAGTCGAAATAATGTATTGATAATTAATCTCATTTCTATTAGTATATTGTTTCTGGTTTTTATCATTGTTTTAGCAGTATAAACGCCTACCTAATTGCTTATCATCTAAACTATCTCATTTATCTTTTATACTATTATGGAGAAGACCATGTCATCGAACGCGGTTGCTGAACGTCTGTCGCTAACTCGCCCTGTTAAGGCTACCTTATCTGTTGCTGTCTTTGGCATGATGATGGGTCTAGTGGGTTGTAATAACGCATCTACTCCAGCTGAAGACGCAGAGACGCAAACGCCGACCACTGAAGAGGCCAGTAATGATAGTACCGTGGCGACTGCAGGTGATGATCAAGTGGTGACGATTTATTCGTCACGTAACGAGCAGCTTATTAAGCCATTGTTAGATAAATATACCGAAGAGACAGGCGTAAAAATCGAGCTGGTTACTGATAAGACAGGTCCATTAATGGCAC
>NZ_JBPYDC010001584.1:0-568 GCF_051847575.1 Psychrobacter sp. 1U2 | reverse complement strand
ACCTTTGATGTTAACAAACTCTTTAATACCAAAGCCACCATGTTCACGGCCATGACCTGAGTTTTTTACGCCGCCAAATGGTAGTGCTGGATTGGCAAGACCATAGCCATTGATATATACCATACCTGTATCAAACTCTTCATTGGCTAAGCGAATAGCTTTGTCTTCATCTTTAGAGAAAATTGCACCGCCCAAACCATAACGGCTGTCATTAGCAATACGTAAGGCATCATCTTGATCTTTAGCACGTATTAGCGATGCTACTGGACCAAATAGCTCGTCGTCATAAGCTGGTTGGCCTTTTTCAACATTTTCCAAAATAGTCGCTGGATAGAAGCTGCCCTTACCTTCTGGTAATTTACCACCAACAGATACAGTAGCACCTTTGCTTACACTCTCTTCTACTTGCTCATGCAGTTTTTCTTGCAGATCTTTGCGCGCTAGCGGACCAAGATCAGAGCTATCATCCATCGGATCGCCTGCTTTTTTGCTTTCAAACTCTTCAACGATGCGCTTACGGAACTCGTCATACAAACTATCAACAACGATAAAGCGTTTTGCAGCAACA
>NZ_JBPYDC010001583.1:0-568 GCF_051847575.1 Psychrobacter sp. 1U2 | reverse complement strand
ATGGATGGAGGTTATAGATTTGATGTTCTTGAAAGGTATTCACCATCCTGATTTGTTTAAAGCGCTTAAAAGTACTGCGCCTCAAAGCGTCATATGCCAGCTAATGGGTATTAGATATCTGACTGTAAAAAGCTATTGCCATTTTGCAGGTATTAGCCAGAGTAGTTATGAATATGGCCAATGTAAATTTGCACTAGAAGAGCGTGTTCTAGGTATCCCTCAAAGTATGAGCTGGTTGAGTGGTGCACCCTAATGAATATAAAGAAATTTGATAACAACGAATTAAAAGTGGTTTTTGATCAGTTAATACCACTTGATTCACCGTACTGTATAAAAGTACAAAACCTGATTATTAATACTCTTTATATTAGTCCAGGCTTTTGCCTGCATATTGGTGAGCAAGCCAACATAGATATGCCAGTATTTACATCGTCTGAATGTGAAGCTATCGCCAGGAAAGTCGTCAAAGAGAAAAAGATTGAAGATTGGGCAGTTACTTATATGCTGGTCTTGTTTTACCAGAGGTATGGTCAAGTACATACTGATGATGGAGCATGGCAATTTATGA
>NZ_JBPYDC010001582.1:0-569 GCF_051847575.1 Psychrobacter sp. 1U2 | reverse complement strand
ATATCACGGACATACTCTCCTTGATAACCGTTGACTGGGAACGTTATTTGCTCGCCATTGACCTCCAAATAACGCAAGTACGTACTGGTCGCTAAAATATCCATTTGACGACCAGCATCATTGACATAATACTCACGCGTGACGTCATAACCAACTGCTTCAAGCAAGTTTGCCACACTCATACCAAAGGCTGCACCGCGCCCATGACCGACATGCAAGCTTGATGTTGGATTTGCCGACACAAACTCAACTTGTACTTTTTGTCCTTCAAATTGATCGCTTAAACCAAAGCGCTCTTGTCGTTTAAAGATATCATCTAATACCGCAAACTTAGCTTCGGCGTTTAAGAAAACATTAATGAATCCTGGGCCTGCAATTTCTACCTGTCGAATATTTTGATTGTCAGGTAGCGCATTGACGATTTTTTCAGCCAATTGACGTGGATTGGCTTTAGCAGCTTTGGCGGCTGTGAGCGCGATATTACTGGCAAAATCACCATGACTAAGGTCTTTAGTACGGGTAATTTGACTATTATTCTGCCAATCATTTGGCAACGTGCCATCTGCTTG
>NZ_JBPYDC010001581.1:0-569 GCF_051847575.1 Psychrobacter sp. 1U2 | reverse complement strand
TAAGGACCACGAGCCAGCATTGGATTCATAGAGCCAGATATACCATAGGTATAACCGAGGTTTTGACGAATCTCTGTCATTAAGCGCGCATTAAAATTACCACCTGCTAATACTTCGTTGCCTACTGCAAAGTTGGTTTGTTGTTGCTGCGCTTGTGAATCGGTAGCGCGCTTATTACCTAATTGGCCCATCAATACTGTGGTTTGGGTGCTAGGAAAAGGGATATGGATATGCTGTGCTTGGGTGAGGGGTTTTGGCTCGGCTAAAGTGTCCGCTGCCACACCTTTAGGTAAATTAGCAGTAATGTCTTCAGCGAGTTTTTTAGCTTGAGCAAGCGTCAAGTTACCAGTCATTGCTAAGGATGCATTGGCAGCGACAAGGTAGCGGTTTTGAAAATCAGTCAGATCTTTTTTCTCGATGTTGGGCACAGTCTCAAGTGTACCCGATGAAGGATGGGCATACGGATGGCTGCCATATAAAGCTTCATCAAAAGCAAGACTGGCAAGGCTATTAGGATCTTGTTTTTGTTGTTGCAGACCGACGAGTAAGCGTGCTTTGTTACGCGCTAA
>NZ_JBPYDC010001580.1:0-570 GCF_051847575.1 Psychrobacter sp. 1U2 | reverse complement strand
ATGCTGACTGTATTCTGTTATCTTGCTTAGTGTCGATCAGATCACTCATACTGTCAGTGGTCTTAGGCTTGATGCTAGGCGTAGCAACTGTGTTATTGTTATCAATTGATGTGCTACGACTTTCTTGTACATCAAGGCTTGCCAATACAGCAATACCAGGTAATTTGTCAGCCGTACGTGCTGGCGTTGTACGCGTATTATCGGTTGCAGCAACGGCACTGAGACTCATACTAGCGCTAATGATAGCGATAGACATAGAAGCAATAAGAGGTTTTATTTTCATCATATTTGACCATAGTAGGTTATTACAATGGAGCTATTATGCGCACAATTAAGATTCTAAGCAAACTTTTGATACATCTTTTTGTACCTGTAGAGTGCTAAGCGTCAATAGCTGACGTATGACATACAATATAGTTATATTTGGCTGATATTTTGGCTGGCATGTTGCTCAAAATGTTTGATTAGCAATTTTTAAGTAAGATTATCTTTTTATAAAAAATTCCAAAAAATGAATAAATGCTGGTCAATTACTAAATAATGATCAATTAATTTTATTGCTATAGATAG
>NZ_JBPYDC010001579.1:0-570 GCF_051847575.1 Psychrobacter sp. 1U2 | reverse complement strand
AAAACGCCAAAAAGAACAATAGGCTGGCGATATCTTGCGCTTTGCTATTACGTAAAGTGACGGTTTCTTTAACGCCTTCAGCATTAGTTACGCTAAGACCTCGTTCAATAAAAAATGGCACCACGCGTCTACCAATGGTCAATACCAAACCGATAATTAAGTAAAAACCCAAGTAGATACCTACTCTGGTCGTACTCATGTCTGCGTTGACAATACCCCAGTAACACAAGCCATTGCCCAACGTTAATAAAGCCAGCTTGGCTAAAATACCCATCTGCTTATATTGTTTGACTTGCAATACTGCTCGAAAGATAACAAAAGCCATCGAGCCGACGAACAATAAATCGAATACTGCTGCTACATATAACAACGATATACTGCCACTTGCAATCGTCATTCCAAGCCCAAAAACAAGCCAGCTAAGCCGTGCCAATAGCCAGCAAACAAAAATAGCCAGTAGCTTGTAGCCGTGTGGCATCATTACCCCTGTCCATGTCTTGACCGCAGTCAGCAAAAACCCTGCTACCACTGCCAAGGCATAACCATAAATCATCTCGTGACCATGCCAAT
>NZ_JBPYDC010001578.1:0-570 GCF_051847575.1 Psychrobacter sp. 1U2 | reverse complement strand
ACCCATTAATAGCGGTGCAAGGACGGTGGCACCAAACATAGCAAAGGTATGCTGAACACCAAGTAAAATACTTTTAGAAGCGGGTAGATATTCATTGATACCGACAGGATTGTGGTCAAGATCCCCACGATAAGGTCGCCATGTGGGGAACCAGCGTCCATTTTCAAAGTCTGGGTTATTGGCAAGTTGCATTGTAGCTAGACTGATACCTGCTGCTTCTAATGCCGTTGGAGGGGTTTGAGTTTTGGCGCTATTTTCTGAGTGAGATGAATGCTGTGTCTTGGCGGGGTCTTCTGGAGGAGTTACCATGCGCGTGTCCTATGTGGCCGAAAATAATAGCTAAAAAGGATAAATAAAGAGTTAATGACGCAAGCACCATCCTATTTAGTATATCTCACCATATTGCTGACTTCATCTAACAATATTTATTTAGCTTAACCTGCAACACTGGTATACTTAACAAATGGTGGTTGTTTATACAAATTTGGTACATTTTACTAGATGTCTGATGCAAGATATGTTCTACTAAATCCGTCGCTTTGGCGGATTTTGACCCAGTATGCCTCATAG
>NZ_JBPYDC010001577.1:0-570 GCF_051847575.1 Psychrobacter sp. 1U2 | reverse complement strand
AACTATCATCGCAGTCATAAACGGTAAAACAATCAGGGTAACCGCCCATGGAACATTCAACAAAACATCAACCATTAGGTGTTTGTTTCCTTGTGCTTGTCTGGTAGTACCGGCTGACCGGTCACTGCTGTCAACTTGAGCATGAGTACTAGTGCCAGCGCAGTAGCGGCCACTGCCACCACAATACCAGTGATGATCATGGCATGAGGCACTGGGTCTGGTATGGTTGTAGCAGTGCGCGTCGCCAACGCTGCAAGCACCAGAAATACGCCACTACCCATTATGTTTAACGCCAAAATCTTGCGTAGTAGATGGCGATAGCTCAGCAAACCATGCAAGCCAATTGCAAAAAGCCCTATACCCGCTAGCCCATATATAAGCACTGTACTCATTACAGCTTCTCCTGTCGGCGTATGCCCAAAAATAGCGCAATAAGTGTAGTCCCGATTGAGATAGTAGCGGTGGTTTCAATAACCAGGATAAGTGCTCCAGCCCACTCCGGTGGAAACTGTAAAAGCTTGCCTTCTAAAAGTCCCATGATAATGCCAAGCAGCAAAAATATCGTCGGCC
>NZ_JBPYDC010001576.1:0-570 GCF_051847575.1 Psychrobacter sp. 1U2 | reverse complement strand
CATCGCAGCAATTCCGAATAATAATACAATAGCACTATTCATTTTATCTCTCCCTAGATAAGATAATGAGGATCAAATTACATATCCCCCTACCTTTTTTGATCTTATGGTTATTAGTCTTTGCTTAAGTCTGTCCGACCTAAAGTGTAACGATTAGTATATTTGTTACACAGTAGTATAAACGTAGTCTTAATACAGTTTAGGCAGTGATAGTTGTTAAAATGCAGGTTCGATATTTCCATACCTATACGCTACCTGCACAAATTATTGCGACAGTAAATGCATACAAGCGTTATAGCGTCATTTTATTGGCTTAAGATGTCCTCATACAGATATTTGACCATACTGACGCTGGATATGATAAAACACTCAAGAGGAATAAAATGACATACTATTTTGGATTTGTCCCATCAGATAAATTAAACAACATGATTAATGAGGCTGAGCGTATCATCATATCAGGCGAAAAAGTAGCTTATTATCCCTATCGCAATGATCTCACGCAGCAAATTGCTCGCGAACTAAACGACAATTTATTGGTTAGCTTGATAGATGTCATTCCAAACCCAG
>NZ_JBPYDC010001575.1:0-570 GCF_051847575.1 Psychrobacter sp. 1U2 | reverse complement strand
CTATCTCGCAGATGGATGCTGAAACCCAAAAACTGAATCAGTGGCAATATTGGTTAGCACGTGCATACGAACAGTCAAATAACAGCAGCAAGCGCAATACGGCTAAGAAAATGTATCAATATTTGGCCAAAAGTAATGATTATTATGGTTTGATGGCTAAAGACAAAGTCGGACAGCGTTTCGATGCTAGGAGCTTAGGTGGTAGCAACCTGCCAAATGTAAGTACTGCTGATAAAGCTCGTGTTCTACAAGACCAACACTTTGCACGCGCTTTTGCTTTATATAATGCTGACGCTAGCCGTGCCTATGCCAACCGTGAATGGAACTGGGCTGTAAAGCAGGCACGCGATAATCGTGATGATGGCTTAATTATTGCAGCGGCTCGTCAAGCGCATGATATGGGCTGGCTTGATCGTGCTATTTATGCTGCCGACAATACTAATAGGATAAACAGTTTGGCATTATCGCATCCAATGCCGCATCAAGATGCGGTGGTACGTTATAGTCAGTCGGCCGGTATTGATCCAGCATGGGCTTATGGCATTATGCGTCAAGAAAGCCGCTTTGTGA
>NZ_JBPYDC010001574.1:0-571 GCF_051847575.1 Psychrobacter sp. 1U2 | reverse complement strand
ACTTATTATTAGTGGTTACTGTTAAAACGCATTCGATGACCGCTTTATTCATACAACATCCATTGTATAACAAGCGCTCTATAGCACGGCTTTCGGATATGAGCCTAGTACACGTACATCTTTCACCAACGGCCGAATATCATCGATAGCTGCACTCACATTTACATCTTGAATATGACCATTCATATCAATAAAGAAGACATAAGCCCATTTATTAGGGCGTTCAGGTCGAGTCTCAATGCTGGTCATCGACACACCATGATATGACAATGGCTTGAGGATTTCGATTAGGGCACCTGCTTTGTCATGAGCTGAGACCACAATAGAAGTCTTGTCTTGTCCTGATGGCGCAATGGCCTCATGACCAACAATTAAAAAACGCGTGGTATTACTAGGATTGTCTTCAATATTTGAATATAGCTTATGCAGATCATACTCTGCAGCGGCGACATCACCTGCGATAGCTGCTGAATGCCACTCGTTTTTAAGACGACGGGCCGCTTCACCATTACTTGATACTGCCACACGCTCAACATTAGGAAAATTAACATCGAGCCAATGACGACACTGG
>NZ_JBPYDC010001573.1:0-571 GCF_051847575.1 Psychrobacter sp. 1U2 | reverse complement strand
ATTTACCTCTTTACTGCGCCTTGACTTGATTAATGATGAAGCATTAAAACAAGACGCCATAACTGCGTTAGCCAACCGTCAAATCTTTACCGATAATGTCGTTAGCCTGATTGAGCGCTTTGAAGCGCAGGGCGGTTTGACGGCAGAGGAAGGCGAGAAATTTATAAAAGAGGCTTTAGAAACCTTTCGCTGGCATGATAAAACACCGATTTCAAAAGAGCTATATCAACGCTTATTAGCGCAGCACGGTCTCATAGCTGATGTGGTCGGTTTTAAAGGCCCACATATCAACCATTTGACTCCTAGAACGCTGGATATAGATACCGTACAGCAAGGCATGCAGGCAAAGGGCATCCCGCCAAAAGCAATTATCGAGGGGCCGCCAAAACGGGAGTGTCCGATTTTATTAAGACAGACGAGCTTTAAGGCATTAGAGGAAGCCGTTAGCTTTAAAAATCCAAATGGCGAGTATGAAGAGGGTCATCATACTGCACGATTTGGTGAGATTGAGCAGCGCGGTGTGGCATTAACAACAAAGGGTAGAGCGCTATATGACCAGCTGCTTAGTCAA
>NZ_JBPYDC010001572.1:0-571 GCF_051847575.1 Psychrobacter sp. 1U2 | reverse complement strand
AGTTGTTTGACCGCATGACCGAGTAGATGCGCGCACGAATGACGAATAATATCGACACCATCAGCATCTCTTGGGGTAACAATCTCAACCTTTGCGTCATGAGCGATAGGATCAGAAGCATCAACTAAATGTCCATCTACACGTCCGGCGACTGTAGCCTTAGCAAGACCTGCCCCAATGCTTTTTGCCACTTCCATGACTGTAGTATTGCCTTCGAAGTCTTTTACGCTTCCATCGGGCAAAGTAATCGCTACCATAATCTGTTCACCTGTTTTAGGTCCGTTAGCAGTGATGATTGCAACTATCAATCATATGACCGTAAGACCAAATAAATTATATACGTTAGATGTGATACATCAAAAGAGACAGACATTACCCAAGACACTTAACATATCGGCGATCGTCTAAATATTCATTCAATCTGCTATCTATATCAAGAGCAGAATGATAATACATCGTTAAACACAGCCAAATGCTTCTTATATAGTGTTGATTAATCATGCAGGATAAGTAATGCCATAAAGGCGACTACTATAACAAAAACCATCTATAAACACTAGATAGCAAGGGA
>NZ_JBPYDC010001571.1:0-571 GCF_051847575.1 Psychrobacter sp. 1U2 | reverse complement strand
AGCATAAGAGCTAAACTCTAAACCGCCATATTCCTCAGGAATGATCAAACCCAAAAAGCCATTGGCTTTAATAAACTGCCAAGTCTGCGGGGTTAGGTCTTTATAATCTTGAGTAATCTCCCATTCATCAAGCATGGCACATAGCGTCTCAACCTCATTGTCGATGAAGCTTTGTTCGCGTTCAGACAGCTTAGGGTAAGGGTAGTTGGCAAAGGTGTCCCAGTTTGGTGCACCCATAAACAACTCTTTTTCCCACCAGCTAGTACCCGCATCAAGCGCTTCGCGTTCAGTATCACTCATACTTGGCATGGCACCGCTTAAAGCTTTATAAACAGGCTTGGTAATAAGCGCTTGGCGTATGGGAGCAATCAACAACATCAAACACAAAAGCGCTATCGGAACCCCCAATATGAGCGACCATGGGCTTATAAACGCAGTAACTATGACAGTGATAATGGCAACGATACTACCAGTGACACGAGATAAAGACAGTAAAAATATGGCCAGGACAACGGCTAACTGAATGATTACTGCTAAAATAAATAAGCCAATCGCCATGACTGTCTCCTTG
>NZ_JBPYDC010001570.1:0-571 GCF_051847575.1 Psychrobacter sp. 1U2 | reverse complement strand
GTTGTTATATAAGCAACAAGGTTTGCAGGCTTTCCATGAACGTGAAGCATTGATGCGTGATTTGCCGATTGAGAAAGGTCCTTATGCTGAACTGTTAATTAAGCTTTCAAGCTTACAGGAACGTTTACCAGCACGGCTCGATCATTGTCCAATAAAGATTGCGCTAGTGACAGCTCGTAATGCACCCGCTGATTTACGCGCTATCAAGACGCTACGTGAGTGGGGCGTAGATGTTGATATGGCATTTTTCTTAGGAGGGCTTGAAAAAACAGCAGTACTTAAGACCTTTGCACCGCATATCTTTTTTGATGACTCCATTCAGCATATTAACGCGGCTCGTCACTTTGTTCCTACTGCATTGGTGCCTTATCACTCAACGTCTTTACTATATGCTAATAGTTATTTAACTGCTAACAAAGATACTTCGCTATTACCCTTTACCTCCGCACAGCCTGTTATTTCTTCTGTAGACCATTAATATAAAGTTAAAAGAGAGGATCAAAGATGAGTTGGCGACAAGTATTAGCATTGGTGATGGTTCGACTTAAGCAGGTTATTGGCTTATATGCTT
>NZ_JBPYDC010001569.1:0-572 GCF_051847575.1 Psychrobacter sp. 1U2 | reverse complement strand
AGGTGGCGATGATTATGAATTGGCGTTTACCTTACCTGCTCATATTGAGCCGCCTACTATTAACAGCAGCAACACGCCAGTCACCTGTATTGGTGAAGTGATAGCCGTAAACGAGGCAGATATTGCAGATAGTTTACGGCCAAAGCTTTTGTATCAGGGCCAACCAGTAACGCCTACGAACTCTACCCCCTTTGCCACTTGGCCTACTCTTACTGGTTACCAACATTTTGCAGGTTAATCCATGACGGATCATGACTTATCTAAGCCCGATATTCGTAAAGCAAACGATTGCCCACCGCTACCTGCTAATGCCAGCCTACTTGACCGTATTGTTTATTGGCTTGGTATTGGTTTAGGAAGCGGTCTACCTCGCCGTGCTCCGGGTACTTGGGGAACGGTTGGTGGTTTGATCATTGCGATACCGCTTATGAGCTTAGGTTTTGTACCGTTTCTGATTATCACAATACTATCTTGCATTATTGGTATCTGGATATGCGGTCGTACCTCTGATTTGATGCAAGGACATGATGATCCGCATATCGTTTGGGATGAGTGGGCTGGTATGTGGATTA
>NZ_JBPYDC010001568.1:0-572 GCF_051847575.1 Psychrobacter sp. 1U2 | reverse complement strand
TTAGCGTTTGTGAGTAATCCAAGTTACGATCCCAATCCTTTTATCTCAGGCATCTCTTTTAAAGACTACGATGCATTAAGAGAAGATATCGATCAGCCCCTGTATAACCGTGCGCTTCAAGGGATGTATCCACCAGCCTCTACTATCAAACCATTTGAAGGGTTGGGTGGACTACATTACGGTTTGCGAGATTGGGAGACGACTATTTATGACCCAGGTTACTTTAGCTTACCTGGTGACTCGCATCGTTTTCGTGACTGGAAACGCGGTGGTCACGGCTCAGTGAATCTCAAAAAGTCTATTATGATGTCAGTGGATACGTATTATTATAAACTGGCATACGAGATGGGGATTCAGCGCTTACATGACTGGATGGTGCGCTTTGGTTTTGGTGAAGATACCGGTATTGATTTGCCGAATGAAAAGTCAGGTATCATGCCTTCTCCAAAATGGAAAAAAGACACTTATGACAAAGGCTGGTTACCAGGCGAGACCATCTCAGTCAGTATCGGTCAAGGATATTTTTTAGCAACGCCACTACAGATTGCCAATGCGACTGCCATGATGGCAAA
>NZ_JBPYDC010001567.1:0-573 GCF_051847575.1 Psychrobacter sp. 1U2 | reverse complement strand
TAAAAACACATGTAACTTTTGAAGGCTATGTTGTTAATAGAGGTCATATAATAAAGGTCATAAAGTAACAAGGTGAACTATGAGTAAACATTTTGAACATTCGAGCTTTAGAGAAAAGCTTATTGAGCACTTATTTATTAGTGAAATGCTTAAACTATCGTGGCTAAAAGGTGATTGTCAGCTTGAGGTTATGAAACCTGAGGTCGACAATGCTGGCTGTGATGTTGTTCTAGAGCTTAATAATGTCATTCGACATATTCAACTTAAAGCTTCGAAACTAGGTGGTAAAACTTCAAGACAAAAAGTTAATATTCGTTTAGCCACTAAGCCTTCAGGATGTATTATTTAGATAATATTTGATGAAGATACATTAGAGTTAAAATCTTTCTACTTCTTTGGCGCAGTGGCAGGCAAGCCATTGACTGGACTAGAAGACGCTAAAATCGCCAAACATACTAAAGGTAATGCTAGTGGCTTGAAAGCTGAACGACCTAATATCCGTTCGCTTAATAAAGACAGTTTACTCGTTACAATGATATTGAAGCTTTGTATGATGTCTTATTTTTTGTATGA
>NZ_JBPYDC010001566.1:0-573 GCF_051847575.1 Psychrobacter sp. 1U2 | reverse complement strand
ATTGCCCAATATATTGGCAGCAAAAGCCATCGTGCCTGAGCTGATACAAGAGCAAGCAAACGGAGAAAACATTTGCCGAACAGTCACAAAACTATTGCAGCCTCGCGCCTATGCCGAGCAGCTACAGGCTTTGGTCGATACCAAGCGAACATTACAGCAGCAAAGCAACCATGAACCGGCCAATAGTGTCATTATGCAATGGTTTGCTCAAGATAGTCAAAAGCAGCAAAGAGATAGCTATTAATAGCAATCAATAAAAATATATACAAGAAGTAGGCTGTTTATGAGTCACAAAACCAGTTTAGATAATCATATTATCCATATCAAAAGCGATATTGTGCTTATAGATATCAAAGGACAATTTATAGACTTAGTCGCTCCAGTTCGTTTGCATGGTCACGTAAAGCTTACTGACGATTTATGTCAGATGATTGCAACTACAGGTCATGAAACAGAAATAATGCCGCTACAGATTGGTGTTGATGAAGCAGGGCGGGGGCCTTTGCTTGGTAGTGTGAATGTTGCTGGCGCAATTTTGCCGCGCATATGGTCAGATCTGATAGAAAATCAGCC
>NZ_JBPYDC010001565.1:0-573 GCF_051847575.1 Psychrobacter sp. 1U2 | reverse complement strand
ATACCAGGACCAATTTCTATTAAGTTGTCATTACGATCCAAACGGATACTATCAACAATCTGGCGAATAATACTGCTGTCATGCAAGAAATTCTGACCAAAGCGTTTTCGCGGTTGGTGTTTGGCAGTTCGTAAGCTAGCTGCTAATGTCTTGGCATCAAACGAGTTTGTGGACATAAAAGATTCTTAATTAGTAAAATAATAAAATAAAAATGAGGGTACAGAGCAACACAATAGCTTGGTCTTGAACATCGACAATATAATACGATGAAAAAGGTGACTTTTATAGCTTTGTTATTGGTGCTTGGTGCAAAATTATACCATAGCTTATAATCCGGCTGTATTTTAGCACTGAGCTAAATTACGCATTTATGATGTAGTCAATGATTTATCAGCCATTTCATTCGCCATGATTAATGCTTGATACAAGCTTGTGGCACTTGCCTCGCCGCGACCTGCCAAGTCCAGCGCTGTACCATGATCGACTGAGGTGCGAATATAAGGCAATCCTAGTGTTAAGTTAACCGTATCGCCAAAACCATGCGACTTTAACACAGGCAGTCCTTGGTCATGA
>NZ_JBPYDC010001564.1:0-573 GCF_051847575.1 Psychrobacter sp. 1U2 | reverse complement strand
ATTTGTCCAGTTTGCGCACCGGTATCATGGGCGGCTCTAGCTGCCCTATTGAGGTCATGCGCCGCGTCATGGATAAAATGCACATGAGTGAAGTAACCATTGCTTATGGCATGACCGAGACCAGTCCAGCTTCTTGTCAGACCAGCTCACAAACGCCCCTTGAAAAGAGAGTGTCGACAGTAGGGATGGTGCTGCCAGCGCTTGAGGTCAAAATCGTGGATACCGAAACGGGTGATGTTGTCCCGATTGGAGAGACAGGCGAGCTACTCACATACGGCTATGCGGTCATGAAAGGCTATTGGGGTAGCCGTTTTAAAACCCGAAAAGCCATTCAGGATGGTTGGATGCATACGGGTGATTTGGCAACAATGGACGAAGATGGCTATATCACGGTAGTTGGGCGTAGTAAAGATATGATCATTCGTGGCGGCGAAAACATCTATCCAGTAGAAGTCGAAAACTATCTCTATCGCCATCCTAAAATCCGTGATGTACAAATCGTCGGCGTGCCTGATAAAAAGTATGGCGAAGTATTAGCGGCGTGGATTATTCCAAAAGAGCCAGGTAGCTTGA
>NZ_JBPYDC010001563.1:0-573 GCF_051847575.1 Psychrobacter sp. 1U2 | reverse complement strand
CAAGTTTAGTGCGTAGCCCGTTCCTGCCGCCAAGTCTCATCAACGTGCAGGGGCCAAATATACCATCGGATGGTGTGCGTCCTGATATTACACGAATCAAACAGCCACTTGAGCAGTACGATATTGCACAGCTTACTTTTCGTGGCATATTGATCTCTCCTGAAGGTCAACAGTATGCATTGGTTCAACGTCCAGATGGTTCGGTCGCTAACGTTAAAGTAGGTGATTATCTTGGACCAAACGACGGCCGTATTGTTGAAATCACGCCGACCCAGATTAATTTGATTGAAATTGTGCCAGATAGCCGCGCTGGGTTCATTGAAAGACCTCAGTCGTTGGTCTCACCTATAAATTAAGTTGGCAGATTTTTTGAGGAATAAGTAATGACAGTACGCAATAATAGGGTAATGGCAATGAGTAACTGTATGTCTTCTGCCTTTGCAATACCTGCGTTGGCGATTAGTATGATTGCTATTAGTAGCACAGCTTATGCAGTGGAACGCATCGACAATGTCTCTGTGGTACAGACCGCACCTGCGGTAACCCAGCTGCGTTTAGGATTTAATGGCGCGC
>NZ_JBPYDC010001562.1:0-573 GCF_051847575.1 Psychrobacter sp. 1U2 | reverse complement strand
GGAATAGCCGGCGATTTAGCAGACTGCTGTACGCTCTGCGATAGTGTACTGTTCTTTGAGGGTGTTTTACTTGGATCGTATTGTTCGGGCGCTTTCATAATGTCCTTTTACAGCACTGTTTGTGGCATCTATAGCATTGGGCTATATCGTCGAGGCTAATGATGAAAAGTTACTATCATGATGGGGTAGCGGTAGCTGGTTTGCAAGTTGGTTTTGACTATAAAAGCGAAGTGTTTAACAGTTTATAAAGCCAGGCTATTGAGTACATTAGCGTTTAATATGACTACTATTAAGCTTTAAGCATAAAAAAACCTTATAAGCTGTGACCAGCTTATAAGGTTTTGCAAATCTAGCGTTTTACTTGATGCTATTAGTATAACTCTGAGAAAAAGACAACTATAACAGTAAAACGATAAACAGCTTTTATTAACGCTTCGAGAATTGTGGACGTTTACGTGCTTTACGTAGGCCCAATTTCTTACGTTCAACTTGACGTGAGTCACGAGTAACAAAACCAGCGGCTTTTAGCGTAGATTTGTTGGTGTCGTCAAGTTCGATTAATGCACGAGTAAT
>NZ_JBPYDC010001561.1:0-574 GCF_051847575.1 Psychrobacter sp. 1U2 | reverse complement strand
GATACCAATAGACGTAGTGTCGATGGGCATGCGTTGGTTTATGTCAGCTATCTGGGTTTGGTACAAGAAACCCAAACACAAGCGCTGCAGAGCCAAGCCATATGGCGCGACTGGTACGATTATTTTCCTTGGGAAAACCACTTAGAAGGTATGCCAAGTATTATCATGGATTTTATTGTGCCAACACTGTTAGATTGGGCAAATGATACGGAGGATACAACCGCGCAACGCCGTCGTCATCAGCGCATCAGACTGTGTTGGGGGTTGAATGAAGCGTTCTTGGCAGATGAAAATGTCAAACACAAAGACGCTGGTACTAATTCAAATAGTGATAACAATAATGAAGGCAGAAAGTGGGTGGCTGAGCATGTACTGCTACGCTATGAAATGCTTTATGAAGCAGGGTTGATACCTGAAGCGCCAAGCTATCCAGCAAGCTATTTATCCAACGCTAAAACCGCTCACTTACCTGAAAATTGGTCGCAGCTAATAGGCGTACCCATGTATTACGATCATCGCCGGGTGATAGCTACTGCCATTTCACGCCTGCGAGCCAAGATTGAATATCGACCAC
>NZ_JBPYDC010001560.1:0-574 GCF_051847575.1 Psychrobacter sp. 1U2 | reverse complement strand
GGCAGGCGGACTACTCAAAACCACTGATGCCAGTAGTTTAACGACCGAAGAGGTGTTTGACTATATCGCCACCACGACGCCATTACGTCAAGCGACTTCAGTGGCTGATTTTGCCAATTCAGTGTTGCTTATGTCATCTGATTTGAGCTTAGCTATTACCGGACAGTCCATTGCTGTCGATGGTGGTTTGACAATGCCTTAATAATGCTCCGAAACTTTTAGGCTGTGATTTGCGGCTTTATACCAGTTGCGCATCACGTTACAACGTATCGATTTTATCTGGTATCGACTATATATAAAGCTTTAAAAATGAGCAGATGAACCACTTAATAAGTAACTTGATTGAATTTGAAAGAGAAATGACATGAATAACCGTAAGCGTGCTGGGATTATTGCTGCATTGATTGGTCTAGTAGGCTTTATGGCGATGTTTAATGCAGGCTCGCCGACCTCTATTGTGGACTGGCCAGTTGAAACTTATATGGGCTTGGCCTTTACCATTGGTTGGTTAAGTAGCGTACCTAATTGGTTGGCCTATGTACTGGCAGCGCTGGTGCTTATATTAATAGTGGCA
>NZ_JBPYDC010001559.1:0-574 GCF_051847575.1 Psychrobacter sp. 1U2 | reverse complement strand
AACAATAGAACACCAACAATCAAAATACCAGCCACTGCTGTTTTTTGAAACCAAGCACTGACTTCCATACCACGTGTGTTCAGCCAAGTCACTAAAACAGAGCCTGCCATACCGACGCCTGCCCATGTCGCATAGACATCCCACCCTGCTACATTCCATAAATACCCTTGATTATAATTCGGTATCAAATACTCTACCACGGTAGGTAGAGCAACGGCTTCAAAAGCCACGACCGACAAATAACCAAAGAGCATACTCCAAGAGCATATAAAGGAGACATTAACCCCTAAAGCACGGTGGGTATAAGTGTGCTCACCCCCTGTAATCGGCATGGATGAGGTCAGCTCAGCATAGGTCACACCGATCATAACGACCGCAAGTCCACCGACTAAGAACGCGGTGATAGCGCCCCACGTCCCAGCTGAGACTACCCAACCACTAGCCAAAACGACCCAGCCCCAACCTACCATAGCACCGAATGCTAGAGCGATAATATCGACTACCCCTAACGATTTTTTCATTGCAGACATAACTTGCTCCTTGTCCGTGTATTATCCGTGTCAACCTTTTACGG
>NZ_JBPYDC010001558.1:0-574 GCF_051847575.1 Psychrobacter sp. 1U2 | reverse complement strand
CCATAGCCCAAAAACCAGCCCCAAAAGAATACCGTCCACCAGCTAAGCCAACCTTCATCACCGCGGTATGTGGCCATCGGAATAAAGTTGTCAATCAAGCTGCCGACACCTTGGATATAGCCATTAACGATAAAGTTGGTCGGGCCAAAGATCAAAATAAACACCATCAGTGCAAAAGCCAGCGTAACGTTAAAACGGCTTAAGAGCTGCATACCGCGCGTCAGTCCACTAATTGCTGAGATGGTATAAAGCGCAATAGCGAATACGATAATAATTAGCTGAGTGGTAAAGGTATCAGGGATACCAAATAACTCATTGAGCGCATAGCTGGTCTGCAAACCCAAAAATCCAATAGGACCGATGGTGCCCGCCGCCACCGCGACGATACAACAAGCATCGATAATGGCGCCAGCTTGACCCGTCAGTACACGCTCACCAAACACAGGATAAAGTAAGGTACGCGGCTTAAGTGGTAAGCCTTTGTCATAATGCAGATGCATCACTACAATAGCGGTCAAGCTGCCAACAATCGACCACGCCAAAAAGCCCCAGTGCATAAAAGACTGTGACAAAG
>NZ_JBPYDC010001557.1:0-574 GCF_051847575.1 Psychrobacter sp. 1U2 | reverse complement strand
AATTGGCGACTTTAATATTCTATTATTATTTCCATAAATTATCTTTACCATGTAAAGAGTATGAATATCAATAACCTACATAAAATATGACTCAAGAGCGTTAAATATTGATTGAGAAATCCAGATAAAAGTGCATAATTACATTTCTGTATTGTTCATGTAATATTGTTACAGGTTTTTATATGGTGTTAATTGAGTAAGATTAATGGAACTAAAAAAGCATGAACGTCTCGCATATCGTTTATCTGACATTATCATTCGACTAAACGCTGGTGAGCGCTTAGATATTTTTGAGTTGGCAGATACTTATAAGGTTTCTACTCGCACATTGAAACGAGATTTTCAGGATCGTCTGACAATTTTAGATTTCAGTGAATCAGGCCCACAATTTTATCGTCTTGCCACCAGAAATATCGGCTGTTTTGAGCTAGTTGACATCAAACGTTTTGCTAGCTTTGCCAGTATCCAAGACCTACTACCACAAATTGATCGTCAGTTCTTTCAGCAAAAACTTGATCAAAGTGTATTAGTCAAAGGGTTTGCATATGAAGATATTAGCAGTCGAAGTAAAGAT
>NZ_JBPYDC010001556.1:0-574 GCF_051847575.1 Psychrobacter sp. 1U2 | reverse complement strand
AAATTCGCGATTATTAAGCTCATTTGAGATACGGGTTGAGTCTTGGTAAAGAACACGGCCAGCACCAAGATTCATATGCCCTACTTCTGAATTACCGAATTGACCATCTGGTAAACCAACATCTTCTCCTGAAGCTGATATAAGCCCATGCGGATACTGCTGATAAATATTATCCAAATTTGGCATGTTTGCGGCGGCAATGGCATTGTCTTCAGCTTCCTCACGATGTCCAAAACCATCTAGTATCATTAGGACATGTGGCACTTTTTTGTTAGGATTGTTATTAGACTTAGCTTTACTGTCTGTGGTATGTTCTGCTTGTTGTTGCATATTGGACATAGATTACCGCTCCTCAAATGAATGAACGCCTATAGTACTGTATTAGATTAAAGTGTCTATACTACCACAAAACTCAAAATAGCTGAAAACTCAACATTTTTCAGTCAATATATTTTATGAAGCTTTTTAAACCGTTACTAAATTAAAGCCGTTGATAAGTAAAACGAAGATTAAGACAAAGTATCAATCTGTAAATCAGCTTGCAATCAGTTATATCATTGGTTAAGATAAAAAT
>NZ_JBPYDC010001555.1:0-575 GCF_051847575.1 Psychrobacter sp. 1U2 | reverse complement strand
AGCTTACGATAGCAGTTGTTATTTCCATATGTCCAATAATACAGACATGTGGAAATAATTCAATAAACAATAAATAAAAAATGTTTATAAGTAGCATTTTAAATGCTTTTGATAATCCAATTTTTAACAACGTACAACCCACAGCAAAAAACCCGCTAAAAAATATAGCAGGTTTTGACGTCGATAAATGGACCAGTCAGATTTATACTCCGCCCGCCCCTTTACTTGACATCTCGCTATTCTCAACCAATATGGCAGCCGCTGTTTTTTTGAGTATTGCCCACTGTTCATCATCGACATAGATGCCCTCTTTCCATGAGCGCTGATGGGTGGCGTACAGCTCATCCGTCGATATCTTATGATCGAAGTGCTGGATATCGTCTTCGATATCAAAATTTGAGGTGGCCAGCTCAATGATCATATCGTCAGTATTATAGTTGGCTTGCGCCTTATTAAAGAAGTAAATATCAGGATAGACAAAGCCTTGATTTAGGGTAAATAAAGTATGCTTAGGCGCTGAGCCGTTATCCCATTTGGCCAGACAAGCGATACCGTTATCAGCGAGCTTGACCAAC
>NZ_JBPYDC010001554.1:0-575 GCF_051847575.1 Psychrobacter sp. 1U2 | reverse complement strand
ACGAGAAATCTCTGTCTCGGTTTGATAAACAGTGGTATCAACATCAACCAGCTTATTTAGCGGATTGAAATTGTAGTCGAGCGTATAAGTGTCGCGTTTTACCTGTTGCGGTATTGGGTCATCACCTAAGCTTGGAAAATCCGGGCGAAATGGGAAAACACCTTCTTTGTCGGTACGGCTAAAGCTTGCACCCACTCGGTGATTGTCCGTGAGATAAGCACCAGCTTTTAATAAGACATTTTCGCTTTCGCTGTCTTCAAACAATACGCGGCCGCTGCCATCTTCGCCTGAGTCTGTATCACGTTTGCCATAGTAGGCCAATAAATCGACATTATCAGTTGGCGCGCCATAGACCGTCGCTGATGTGAGTAGCTCGTCATTATTACTGGCATAACCGGCTTTTAATTTTGCGCCAATTTTTTGACCAGGTCTTAGCAAGTCTGCGGCATCAACGGTTTCAAACGCGACTGCACCGCCCAAGGCATCATTGCCAAGCGTGACTGAGTTGTTGCCCACGGACACCTCAGCTTGCTTGAGCAAGTCAGGATCGATGGTGACATCGCCCATATGATAAA
>NZ_JBPYDC010001553.1:0-575 GCF_051847575.1 Psychrobacter sp. 1U2 | reverse complement strand
CAGTCATGGCAAAAGTTTTAGCAAATTTCATATTATCACCTATTAAATAATCAAAATTAAAAAGTATATTATATAAAGCTTATTTATACTGTAGTTAATACTATACTCATAATATTTATATAGTCGTAGTAGATTGGCTAAGCTTTGCAAACACTTTGTAATTTATGTTGCCTCACTGTGTCATTGGTAGTGCTTTTACTTATAATTCTTGTATTTATTAAACTATTAAGCTAACACTTTTGGACTTTTTTATCAGGTTAAAGATAATAGAACTCATTAAACTTTAACTATTAATATCTGATAGAACTATCTTGTATAAAATAAATGAAATAATAGAAGTCAAATTGATAAATAATAATTGCTTAGTTTTGAGATTTACGTTTCATTTGTTCAAAAAACTCATCGTTCGTCTTAGCTTCTTTTAAACGATCTAATAAAAACTCAGTTGCTTGAACACCATCCATTGGTTGTAATAACTTACGTAATATCCAAACTTTACGTAGCTTATCTTCATCAAGAATACGCTCTTCACGACGAGTGCCTGACTTTTTGATATTGATGGCTGGAAAGACGCG
>NZ_JBPYDC010001552.1:0-575 GCF_051847575.1 Psychrobacter sp. 1U2 | reverse complement strand
ACAATACAACTAACATCGCTAGCAATACGACCAATATTACTAATAATACCAATCGACTGGATGGCGGATTAAACTTTGGTGCGGATAGTGGCAACAATATCAATAAACCAATAGGTGATGATAGCGTACTTGGCTTTGTAGGTGGTAACAACATTACCACTACTGCTCAAGGCAGTAGTATTAGATTCGATCTAAACAATAATATTAATGTAGATAGTGTGACTACAGATAGAGTGGTCGCTGGCAATACCACAGTCAACGATGATGGCGTGACCGTAACTGGTGGCCCAAATAATAATGTCGTTGTTAGTAATAATGGTCTAGACAACGGTGGCAACACAATAACTAACGTTGCTGATGGTGTCGAGGATAGTGATGCTGTGAACGTAGGTCAGCTTAACGACCAATTTGATAGTATTGACAGAGTAATCAATGGTCAAATTGCTGATATGGACTCAAAACTTGAGGGCAAGGTTGATTCGCTAGGTTATAGAATCGACGATGTTGAAGACGACGCCAATGCAGGTATCTCGGCGGCAATGGCAATGTCTTCATTACCGCAAGCTTATATTCCT
>NZ_JBPYDC010001551.1:0-577 GCF_051847575.1 Psychrobacter sp. 1U2 | reverse complement strand
ATATCGACGACGCGTCCGCCATGTGATGGTGGGCTTGAGTAGATACGGCGTACTGTAGAAGTCAGCTGACCAAAGACACGCTCGGCTTCATCAGTAGTTGGGCAAACGACTGATAAGCCGCCGACACGCTCACCGTATAACGACAGGTTTTTGGAGAATGAGTTGCTGACAAACAGCGGTAGACCCATATCGACTGCCTTACGAATAGCATAAGCATCGCTGTCCATATCTTCGCCAAAACCTTGATAAGCGATATCCATGAATGGAATCAGCTCGCGCTCCTGAATGACGTTTAGCACTTGATCCCACTGCTCTTTGGTCAAATCCACGCCCGTTGGGTTGTGGCAGCAAGGATGAAGTAAAAGAACATCGTCTTTGTTTAACGTCTCAAAAAACGCAATCATCTCATCGAATTTGATGCCGCCAGTGGCTTTATCGTAGTAGGGATATTTGCCAACTTCAACATCACTGCCCTCAAAGATAGCAATATGGTTGCCCCATGTTGGGTCGCTCACATAGCATTTAGATTGCGGGAACCACTCATGAATAAATTCAGCACCTACTTTTAATGCGCCAG
>NZ_JBPYDC010001550.1:0-577 GCF_051847575.1 Psychrobacter sp. 1U2 | reverse complement strand
AACATTGAAGTCACAAAAACTGGTTCGTATTCGGCGTATCAGTAAAGATGAATATGAGACAAAAGATTTGGGAAGTGTTCGTTTTGTACCTCTGATTGGTGCAGCAGGTTGGAAGGAGAAAAGGGATGAAAGCTAATAGAGCTTTGTCTGAATTGATTGGTCAATCAAGTGAACATTTTGCAAGTATTGATGACGTCAATCTAGATAATCTCATGGAGCGTATTGGAGACAGCCGTGTTGTATTGCTTGGCGAGTCATCACATGGCACGGCTGAATTTTATGAGATGCGCGCACGTATTACCAAAGAGCTCATAGAAAAGAAAGGCTTTACTATTGTCACTGCTGAAGCGGACTGGACAGATGCCGCACATATTAATCATTATATTCATGGAAGAGAGCAAGATGCTTTGCTACAGAATAAACCTTTCTCAAGATTCCCTACTTGGATGTGGGCCAATCAATCTATGCTTGAGTTTACCCATTGGCTTCATGCATACAATACTAAAATTGAGAATGCTAAAACTGAATCTTCAGAACAAAAAGTAGGTTTGTATGGTCTGGATTTATACAGCTTATA
>NZ_JBPYDC010001549.1:0-577 GCF_051847575.1 Psychrobacter sp. 1U2 | reverse complement strand
CAGTCTTGATATTGGTGCGTTGATTGCAGGTACCAAGTATCGCGGTGATTTTGAAAAACGTATGAAGTCATTACTTGATGCGCTCAAGAAAAAACCCAATGCGATTTTATTCATTGATGAGATTCATATGATTATTGGTGCAGGTTCATCAATGAGTAGTAATATGGATGTGTCAAACTTAATCAAGCCAGCACTTGCAAATGGTGAGTTACGTTGTGTCGGTTCGACCACCTTTACTGAGTATCGTCAAGTATTCGAAAAAGATCACGCATTATCGCGTCGTTTCCAGAAAATTGATGTAAAAGAGCCAAGTGTTGAAGATAGCATTGATATCTTACGCGGTCTTAAACCACGTTATGAAGAGTTCCACAACGTTGAGTATACTGATGAAGCGTTAGTGACAGCTGTAGAGTTGTCTTCTAAGCATATTCATGAGCGTTTTTTACCAGATAAAGCGATTGATGTTATCGATGAAGCTGGCGCGTATAAGCGTTTAGGGATTATTCCCGATACAAATGATATCAATGCAGAAGACGGTCTGATTGCGGATTTGGAAAAAGATATCAACCAAAAAGAC
>NZ_JBPYDC010001548.1:0-577 GCF_051847575.1 Psychrobacter sp. 1U2 | reverse complement strand
TTTAGTGATACCTAATACATAGTCTAAATACAATGGACCGATACCAGTACCAGTAGATACGCCGCCCGCAGTGACACTTGAGCTAGTCACAAACGGATAAGTACCATGATCGATATCAAGTAATGTACCTTGCGCACCTTCAAACATTAAATTCTTGCCAGCCAAACGCAACTGATTAAGGTCTTCAGTGACATCAGTTACCATGCCTTTAATCTCTTCTTTCCACTCTTGGCATAGCTTGAGTGTCTCATCAAAATCGATCGCGTCGACTTTATAATACTGAGTCAGCTGGAAGTTATGATATTCGATTAGGTTACGTAGTTTTTCTTCTAGGTCTTCACGGAATAAATCAGCAAGCTTGATCGCACGGCGCGCAACTTTGTCTTCGTAAGCAGGACCGATACCGCGACCTGTTGTACCGATTTTACCAGTACCGCGCTTTGCTTCACGGGCTTGATCGAGTGCCACATGATAAGGCATGATAAGTGGGCAGTTAGGTGAAATACGTAGGCGCTCACGTACAGGCACGTTGTTGTTTTCAAGCGCTTTCATCTCTTTTAATAAAGCATCAGGTGCT
>NZ_JBPYDC010001547.1:0-578 GCF_051847575.1 Psychrobacter sp. 1U2 | reverse complement strand
AATTTGTAACAAATCGAGCACAGGAACCAATGGCGCGGCAAGCCAATCAAACACAGGCGTATATTCAGCTAATCCTAGACCAATAGTACCGATTGCAAAAATAATTGGGATAAGTCCAAAATAGATATCAAACAAGTTTTTTACGCTGTTTTTAAATACACTACCCAAGCCTGGCATAGAGTGTGCGCGAGTCACTGCGCGGTTCAATGCCCACTGCGGCATACTATATTGCGCAGGAATGTCTTCATTCAACAAACATTTACCAGAATGGTAGGTGTCAGGCTTTAGTGACAATGGTGGTATGCGCGGCATAATAATCGCAGCAATAAAACCAGTCAAAGCGATGGTCAAATAAAAGAAGACAAAATTATTATCTACCCCAATGGTCTTGGCAACGACATAAGTAAAAGCAATAGAGGTTACCGAAAAAGTCGTGGCAATAATGGCTGCTTCACGCTGACTATAGTAACTCTTATCGTACTCTTGCATAGTCACTAGCAGACCGATAGAGGCTGCACCAAACCATGAGGACATTGCATCGACTGCAGAACGACCTGGCAGTTTGAACAGTTTAATAA
>NZ_JBPYDC010001546.1:0-578 GCF_051847575.1 Psychrobacter sp. 1U2 | reverse complement strand
TGTCATGCTCACAGGTGACAATAGCCGTACAGCAAAAGCGCTTGCCAGTCAGTTAGATATAGAGTGGCAGGCTGAGCTGTTACCTGAAGACAAGCTACGTCTGCTAAGCGAGATGAAAGACAACAACCAAATAGCGATGATTGGTGACGGCATTAATGATGCACCAGCACTAGCAACAGCAGATGTCGGTATTGCTATGGGTAGTGGTACCGATGTGGCTATCGAAACGGCTGATATTGCACTGTTGAAAAGCCGCGTGATGGACGTTGCCAATCTTATTGTACTATCGCGTGCCACGATGACCAATATTCATCAAAATGTGACGTTTGCGCTCGGACTAAAGGGCATATTTTTGATTACTACTGTGTTTGGTATTACAGGACTTTGGATTGCGGTACTGGCCGATGCTGGCGCGACGGTTCTGGTCACGCTCAATGCTTTGCGTTTACTGCGCTTTAAAGAGGTGAGATTATAAGTAATGCCGCATATTCGTCTTATTTAGTATCGACTATGCTTCTTGGTACTTTTTTAACCTCGCTATTGATAAGGGTCTACCTTAAATAAGGTTAGTTATCTAA
>NZ_JBPYDC010001545.1:0-578 GCF_051847575.1 Psychrobacter sp. 1U2 | reverse complement strand
CCGCATATAATCAGTGGCAACTAAAGCCAACACCAAAGCCAATAACCACTGACCGATGCTAATCTGCTGTATGGCATTAGGAAATATAACCATTACTAAAACTCCTGCCACGAGCAACCAACCACTACTGAACAATCCTTGTAACGCTGTCAACTGCTGCGCCATAGGTTTGGCTTTAGCATGTTCTATCTCACCGCCATACGGTAGCAGAGCAAGCAGGCTAATACATAGCAAACGCGACGCGGTATGCCCAATAATCAGCGCGACGATAGCCACCGATAACGGCATGGTGGCTAACAAGGAAATCTTTAGCAATAGCGCAGAGACCAGACCTAACACGCCATATGTACCCAAGCGCGAGTCTTTCATGATAGTCAGCGTGCGCTCACGTGTCAGACCGCCGCCCAAACCATCACAGCTATCGGCAAGACCGTCTTCGTGAAAAGCGCCCGTGAGCTTAATCCCGCATACCGTACTTAGCACCGCAGCAACTAAGGGCGTAAATAGCACACTGGCAAGCCAAAACACGCCAGCGCAAAGTAGCCCAACCAGCAAACCAACGGCGGGAAAATGACGGC
>NZ_JBPYDC010001544.1:0-578 GCF_051847575.1 Psychrobacter sp. 1U2 | reverse complement strand
CTTCCAAGATATTAGCTTTAACACCGATAAATTGGGTCAAGAAAAGCAAAAAAACGAGCTACTACGCCATTTGTTAGAAGACTTTGGCAAAGATATTCTGAACCTTTCCGCTGAGCGTGTCGGTAGCTTAGACGTGATCGGTAATGCTTACGAGTACCTCATCAAGCACTTCGCCGCCAGTAGTGGGGCGACGGCGGGCGAGTTCTATACGCCGCCTGAAGTATCAAGCCTGCTTGCGACGATATTAGAGCCAAGTGAGGGCGATGAGATATGTGATCCGGCCTGTGGTTCGGGGTCTCTACTCATCAAGTGCGGGGCGATGGTACGCAAAAACTCAAATTCCAAGAAGTATGCGCTATACGGTCAAGAAGCCATTGGCTCGACATGGGCACTGGCAAAGATGAATATGTTTTTGCATGGTGAGGACAACCACCGTATCGAGTGGGGCGATACCATCCGTAATCCGCTGTTATTGGATAGTGACGGTCAGTTATTACAGTTCGATGTGGTGACCGCCAACCCGCCGTTTTCACTGGATAAATGGGGCCATGGTGATGCCAGTAGCGATCCCTTTGGTC
>NZ_JBPYDC010001543.1:0-579 GCF_051847575.1 Psychrobacter sp. 1U2 | reverse complement strand
GTGATGACAGTGACGCAAACCACGCAAAGTCCAAACATGACCGGCCATACTCAAACGGGTAATGCCGCCAAACACTTCGACGAAAAACAACAACGTATTGCTGAGGGTAGCGCTCAGCCTGTGATGCTATCTGGTGCAGAAATGTTGGTGCAATCACTAACAGATGAAGGGGTCGAATATATTTTTGGCTACCCAGGTGGTGCAGTTTTACATATATACGATGCGCTGTTTCAACAGGACAATATTGAACATATCTTAGTCCGTCATGAGCAAGCAGCAGGTCATATGGCAGATGCTTATTCGCGGACAACTGGCAATACTGGCGTTGTGTTAGCGACATCAGGGCCTGGTGCTACGAATACAGTGACTGCTATTGCCACAGCGTTTATGGACTCAGTGCCGATGGTCGTGATTTCAGGTCAAGTACCAAGCAGTTTAATCGGTGAAGATGCCTTCCAAGAAACGGATATGGTTGGTGTTTCAAGGCCGATCGTTAAACATAGCTTTCAAGTTCGTCATGCCAGCGAAATACCTTCAATCGTCAAGAAAGCTTTTTATATCGCTCAGTCAGGGCGTCCA
>NZ_JBPYDC010001542.1:0-579 GCF_051847575.1 Psychrobacter sp. 1U2 | reverse complement strand
ATCTTGATAGTCGCTTATTAAAGTATAGTCGCCTTTCAGTTCTGATAGTTTCGATCTTTTCTTTATTACTAGCGCTATCTATCCCGAAATTAGTTGGTTTATGGGTGACAGGTGCAGCTATGTTAGTGTCAAGTTTATTAGCACCAGTCATTGCTGGCTTATTTTGGAAAAAGGCGACTCGATTAGGTGGCATAGTTGCCATGTGGGTTGGGTTAATCGTCGCAGTAACTTGGCAAATACTTGGACATCCATTTGGTTTGCATCCGATATTTATTGGTTTCCCAATCTCAGTCTTATTGGTTATTGTTGTTTCGTTAATGACTAGTGATAACAGTAGTAATATTTAGTAACTAATAAATTATTTGCTCAATTAGTGTTTAATACTCAGAAGCAATAACTAGTACTTAGAGTGATTGTCCTATGATTATTCCAATAAGGGAACTCATAGAATAGCTGGACAATTCATAATTTAAATAATGACGTTATGGCTAACACTATTTGAAGTAATTTGGGGGCAAAAAATGAGTGATTTAAAACATGGCGGTCAAGCCATTGTGAATAGCCTTAAACAACACGGAG
>NZ_JBPYDC010001541.1:0-579 GCF_051847575.1 Psychrobacter sp. 1U2 | reverse complement strand
AAATTCACTCGAAACACTAGCATGATAATAGCCTTGAGCTACCTCTTTATATTGTTGGATCGAGAATACTTCTGTAATCTGATTTAATAGTGATAAACATTCACTGCGATTTACCCAAGATTCTGGAATGTCTAATCCCATACAATTGACCTTGTCAAACAAACTTAATGCTTCTGAAAATCTATACTGCAGATATAGATTTATTCCCATATTAACCATGACCTGTGGCGACAAAACATCTTTATTTTTTCTACGAATCATAGTTGCTTTGAGAAGTAATGATCCTACTTCTGAAAATCTTTCTATCTTACTGACATCAGTTTTACAATAGTTATTGGAATCACTTTGAGTCAAATTACCTTTAGCGCTTGCTAAGCAGTAGTAATAACTATCACGAGTTAAACAGTGTTCAAAGCTATTAGACTCCATTATTTCCAATCCGATTTGAGAAGACTCTAGGTTGGAATCCCTATTACCTAAATCAACAAATAGTCCAGCAAGTCTAAAAAATGCGTAGGAAAAACTAGGGTCACTGAGATCATGGACTTTTTCTAGAAGCTCCTTTAAATATAAGCATAA
>NZ_JBPYDC010001540.1:0-579 GCF_051847575.1 Psychrobacter sp. 1U2 | reverse complement strand
CTTTACGGTTGATGCGCGGCAATTATACGAAGACTTTGCGACAAGTTCTGAGGCGACATGGCAAGGTAACTTTCGTGATTTGACCGCGAGTATGATTCGCTTAACAACGCTGGCTGAAAGTAAAGTGATTCGGAAAACAGACGTACAAGCAGAGATCGCGCGCTTGATGAATATTTGGGGTTTGGTAGATGGTTTGAATGGCTCGAATAGTTTAAGTAATGATAAAGGCAATGACGCAACTAAAAATAGCCTAAGTAATAATATTCAAGCAGGTTTTAATAGTGAGTTAGTCGAGCAGGGAAGTTATGACATTCTAAATAAATATTTAGATAATGAAACCCTTGCCACGATTGATCCGTTTGACGCAGTACAACTGGCGTATGTCATTGAGGTGTGTATCAGCCATAAAAACCAAGCGGCGGCGGGGCGTTATTTATATGCCAACTCCCGCGATAAGCTCAAAAGCCCCAATGATAGTGATCGTTTGCGTAAGTATTTGCTCAAATTCGGGCTTAAATTTGATGAGCTGGGGTAGAGTTTAAAAGCATTGTTTTTGCTGATTGAATATTAAAATAAAAG
>NZ_JBPYDC010001539.1:0-579 GCF_051847575.1 Psychrobacter sp. 1U2 | reverse complement strand
AAATTTATCGACCCATGGACGGTAGAGATTGCGCTAAACGATGGCGGCACGCAGCGACTAACCGCACGCTCCATCGTTATTGCGACTGGCGCGCGTCCATTTGTACCAGACTTGCCAGGTTTGGAAGAAACTGGCTATGTGACCAGCGATACTATTTGGAACAAGTTTACCGAGTTAGAAGAAGCACCAAAAAAGTTGGTCGTTCTTGGCGGCGGGCCAATTGGCTCAGAGCTGGCACAAGCTTTTGCACGCTTAGGCTCCAACGTGACCCAAATCGAGAGAGGCGCACGTCTTATGAAAAAAGAAGACGTGGAAGTCTCTGAATTTGCGCAAAAAGCACTCACTGAGAGTGGCGTAAATGTCTTAACCTCGCATCAAGCGATACGCTGTGAGATACGTGACGACAAAAAATATATTGTGGTGAAACACAATGAGGCAGAAATCGCGATTGAATATGACGAATTGCTTTGTGCCGTTGGACGTAGTGCGCGCTTAGAAGGCTATGGCCTAGAAGCATTAGGTGTTGAAACTGAGCGTACTATTGAGACGGATGACTATCTAGAGACCCTCTATCCCAAT
>NZ_JBPYDC010001538.1:0-579 GCF_051847575.1 Psychrobacter sp. 1U2 | reverse complement strand
TTTGATAAAATAATTTGATTAGGAAAACTTATTAATAGTAATTTTTTATTTGGTGTATGAGTTTTTGCACAGTGATTGCTTTTTGAAATGCTAGAGGGTGTGCTTATCGCTACTTAAGCCAAACGAAGAATTTTTTAATAATGTTATTAAAAACCATAACTTGTAGGTTAGCCATAGTGAACTGTCTGAATAGCCGATAAATGGACGTTTTTGGGCAATTAACCAATAAGGAACTATAATACTTTTTGATCTATTGTATATTGTAGGAAATATAATCTGACTGACAGTTACATAGGATGATGTTCTATCAAAAAAACTACTATTATATGGTTATATTTTTAAAATTAGTAACAAACATACTTGCTTAAATAACTAATTGTAAAAACAAACTTTTATATTCTCTATGAGAAAATATAAAAAAGAAGACTTTGAGTCATTTTGGACTTGAGGTCTTTTTTTATGTCTATCGCCGGTGCATATAGCCTTTCACCATACAAAATCTCTATTTTAATCAGATTTTATCTAAGGAATTACTTCTAAAATACTAACTTACTTTGTTGTTAATATGTAAATAAAAGG
>NZ_JBPYDC010001537.1:0-579 GCF_051847575.1 Psychrobacter sp. 1U2 | reverse complement strand
TTGTCACTCTCCTGCCGCACTCAAAAACGTCAAGGTTGACGGTGAGTACTTGGTAAAAGGCAAGACAGTTACTGGCTTTACCAACACTGAAGAAGAAGCGGTTGGCCTTACCGA
Source organism: Psychrobacter sp. 1U2 (assembly GCF_051847575.1). Classification (NCBI taxonomy): domain Bacteria; kingdom Pseudomonadati; phylum Pseudomonadota; class Gammaproteobacteria; order Moraxellales; family Moraxellaceae; genus Psychrobacter; species Psychrobacter sp. 1U2. The sequence continues at coordinate 465 of NZ_JBPYDC010001537.1, read as the reverse complement.
TGTGGTGCCATTCCTAGTAGAAGATGCACTGATAGCCAATGGTGGCAACTATGAAAAAACCGCTGATTGGGAATCGTTTGTGGTCGAAGATGGTCTGCTCATCACAGGTCAGAATCCAGCCTCATCAGAAGAAGCCGCCAAACGTTTGATTGCTAAGCTTAAAGGCTAATAGCATTCGATGATTAATACCACATACTAAGCAAAAAAGGCCAATATTATGATTCGTTTACATCATCTTAATCAATCGCGCTCGCTACGTACGCTTTGGCTCTTAGAAGAGCTTGGCGAACCCTATGAGATTGTCAGTTATCAACGTGATGCCAACACCAACTTGGCACCGGACAGTCTTAAAGCAGTACACCCACTTGGTAAATCGCCCGTTATCGAAATAGATGGGGTGATGTATGCAGAATCAGGAGCGATCACCCAAATATTAAGTGAGCGCTTTGCACCTGAGAGTTTGCG
>NZ_JBPYDC010001536.1:0-580 GCF_051847575.1 Psychrobacter sp. 1U2 | reverse complement strand
AAAAAAGTCGATGTCAGTACTAGTGCATCTGTCATAACCGCTGGCATGCCAACGCTTGCAACTTGTGTTATTGTCAGTTTAAAACCATAAAACATAATGGCAAGACGTAAAATCTGACCCTTAGCAAAGACCACGCCAGCATTTAAGCGCTCAGCGAAATTAGGATAAATCGTATTACCAAGGATCATTCCAAGCAAGATAGCTAATGTCAAAGATGACAGACCAACGATATGTCCATTCGACCAAGTATTCAAACTGTTATTAAGCCATAGGCAAAATAAGCTACCGATCAGCACGACAACCAATCCTGCTAAGTGACGGTTGTTTGGAAAATAATGATTCACTGATTGGGCAAAGCGTGCATAAGGGACGCATCCTATTGTCGATAATCAAAATAAGCATAAGCTTATGAATAGACAGTATAAGATAAGTTGTTTTATAATAAAAACAGATTAATAAGGTATAACCTATCGAAATTTTAGGTTAGTAGAGTATCTAGATAAAAGGCAATAGCGATTGATGAAGAAGACCGTTCAGACTGTACCAAAGATCACTTTGCGGCAACTGGCAGTATTTGTTA
>NZ_JBPYDC010001535.1:0-580 GCF_051847575.1 Psychrobacter sp. 1U2 | reverse complement strand
ACTGCCTCTTGAGTGCGCGCATCTGATGCACCAGTGAGTGCTGAAGTGCGTCCAGCAGTATAAACAGGCCAAGCAAAACCAAGACCTGCCCCTGCTGTAGAGCCTGAGCGCTTAAAGTCATAGGAGTCAGGGATACGATCACCAATCATCTCACCAAAGTTTGGCAAATCTGGTACAGATGGCATCGGAGGAATAACGTCACCAGTATTAGCACCAGCATTATTTACACCGTTTTTGAGCGTTGATAAGTCAATATCTTCTTGTACATTGTAGGCATTGGCCGATAACTGCGCGAATACAAAAGGATTGTCTATTGTTTTAAGAGCATCGGTTTGATATTCATTGGCTACAATGGCAGCTTGATTGGCAGCAAGTTTGGGTGAAACTTGTAATAAGATTTCTTGTGCTTGCTCAAGACTTAAAAAGCTAGATACATCTAATGGATAGCTGTTAGCGACTTCTTTATGAGTAATAGGGTCAATGAGAGTGTCTAAAGTAGGGCTACTTGATGGCTGCAGTAAAACCGAGTGAACTGGTTTAGGATGAGTTTTATTCATTGAAACAAGTTTTTGGCCATCAT
>NZ_JBPYDC010001534.1:0-580 GCF_051847575.1 Psychrobacter sp. 1U2 | reverse complement strand
CAAATGCGAGATACCACCTTTGTTTAACGGCTCATCTGCTGAGCCAACCCGATACCAAATCTGCGTCATCGCGACTGGCGCTCGATGATCTTCTTTGATAATGATTTTTAGCCCATTTTCTAACTGATATTCATGCCGACCTGACATATCGATAGCCAAATCTGAGCTCGCGGCTGGCTTAGCAATTACTGTGTCAGACGTAGCTGTTTGCTGGAAGTTACTGGTTTGACATGCAGTCAAGGTAGTAGCAAGCGCTAAGGAACAGGCAATACGCAACGAGATAGCAGATAACGATGAAGACAAGGACATAGGGTTTTCTACTTATAAAACAGTGAATGATAGATTTGGAATAAAAATGAAGAAAAAGTATAAACGATCAAAAGCCAAGCATTAGGTACTGTGTACTATAGTGTTTTGTGTCCACCAACGATAACGCTGGCGGTTGGTTTAAATGCTTGCGTCGTACTACAACCTACGGCTGATAACAGTAGTATAGAGATAATTAATGCATATCCCATGTTGACAATAAGTGCCAAATGAAAAGGTTTTTTAGCAGAATTATTTTTAGTTTTATGAGTTG
>NZ_JBPYDC010001533.1:0-580 GCF_051847575.1 Psychrobacter sp. 1U2 | reverse complement strand
TAACAAGATATAACCAAAGGTAAGTAGCTTAAAAAAGATGCTCCAACGCCTTGAACGGCGCTGCTCTTCTACACTGGCTAATAAAGTTTTTTCAATAAGACGCCATTCTTGTCCATTTGGCTGATTAGGCGATGTTTGTTGCAATGGTACCGGCTGATTTTCTAAATTATCAGGACGTTTGTTAGGGTCTGGCGGCCAGTTGGGCATATAACTTCCTAGGTAAAAAGCAATCTAAAACAAGTAAAAATGAGGATAGAAAATAAACACGATAAAAATTTGCATACATGAATGATTAGTATGACTAGGTCATTAAGTATGGTGGTATTTTACTCATGGTTCAATAGTGAAAACGTGAAATATCATTATACTACGATGTTGATAATAGGTATTGGCCGTATCGGTATCGTTTTTATGGTAAAGCATCAAAACGTAGCGCTATCTCTAAAGTTTTGCGATCGTATGTGATTATCTTATCAATCTGTTGTCGGCTTAATGCCTCTGTAGTTACCTGAGATGTACTGTGACCAAGCCACTGCGTAGGATAGTTTATGCTGGTACTATATGCAAACGAATCAGCTGA
>NZ_JBPYDC010001532.1:0-580 GCF_051847575.1 Psychrobacter sp. 1U2 | reverse complement strand
GGGTTCGATAAAAGTCAAAGCAGAAGATGAGGTAGCTAGAGGTCAGCCTATTGGTGCTGTTGGAAAGCTTAAAGGTATCAATGTTCCAAGCAATATGTTACATCTTGAAATGTATTCAGATGTTAGCGATACTTCTAATCTAACTATCAAAGGAGCTGCGGGTGGTAAATTCAAACGTAGAAGTGACCTAATCAATCCTAATTCTTTTTTAGACAACGCGGATAAATAACTATGAAAAACTTTTCTTTTTTTCTTTTTTCTACGTTAACACTGTCTTCTTGCTATAACAGTGGTACAACTACAGAACCAGCTAATCTAGGTACAAAAATAAATGAAATCGAAATAACATCAAAACTACCCGTTTCTAACTTTACATCGGTATGCTCACATGACGGAGTGAAGCCTATGAGTATTAGTAATAGCTTAACAGTTTGGGGCTTTGAGCCATTACTATCTGACAAGGAGCGAAAATGTGAAAAACTTGATCTTAATGACTTTGCGGCAATGAACTGTAAATATGATGAATACTTAATACAAAATTCAGGTATTCATCTTTATAAGGGTTCTGAAGGTTGGTACA
>NZ_JBPYDC010001531.1:0-580 GCF_051847575.1 Psychrobacter sp. 1U2 | reverse complement strand
CATACACATCTAAGTCTGAATGAGTGCTACCAAATTTATATTTATTTTGGTACTTTTATATATTACTTAGTACTGCCATGGTTGGTCTTGTTCTATACCAGCCGTGTCTAATTTATTTCTTTTTTTCTTAATTTTGGTATCTATTTTTTCCTGTTTTTTACTAGCTTTTTGATTGATATCGTCAATTAAGCCTTGAATCATCTTATCTACTTTGCCTTGCTCTTTTTGACGTTTCTTATCTACTTTACCAAGCTCCTTTTGACGCGCCTTGTCTATTTTATCTTGTTCTTTTTGACGCAGCTTATCAAGCTTACTCAGCTGCTTCTTAACCTTTTTACTGAGTGTGATATCATCTTTTGTATTATTCTTAGCAGATTTGTCTGACATAAGGCAACTCCTCAATTGTATTGTATAAATCGTTTAAATACTTGATGTTAAGTTAATATCATTGTCTAATCAACGTGTTAGTACAAAACAAATACACATCGCAAAGCGCCCTTGAATTGGTAGACCAAACATAATATTGATCGTTATTCATCATGTAGTCGTTACTAAATATAGTCGTTACTAAATAAAACCA
>NZ_JBPYDC010001530.1:0-580 GCF_051847575.1 Psychrobacter sp. 1U2 | reverse complement strand
CTCTGCTAAGTAAAGTGCCCCTTTTTGTCCGCAACCCGACAGTCCGAGCATAACGGCACTACCAATCGTCAATGTCCAGATAGCATAACGACCAGAGTTGGCAGATAAATTTTGGGTGCCTCTAGTATCTAAAGAGCGGCGTATAGTAAACATATGATAGATAACCTTGCAACAGTGGAGACGCTATAAGAAGTATTATAAAAGGGCGTTGAAATTTAGCACGAGCCAATCATAGCATTATTCACTAAAGCTATGCTTGTCTTGAGTTTTATTAACGGATAATTTTACTGGTTTTTTGACCACATTACTCTAAAAACCAGTCTTATAGCGATTCTCTCTATTTGCCTACTTTTAACTTATGCCATTAGGTATACCTTGTCTTAAAGGTTTGTGAAATTATCAAAAAAGATGTTTAGAATCGGACGGACAAACTTCCTTACAATTTTGATAATAAGCAAACTTGCCTTTATAACGCTTGCTATAGCCACTGCGGATGGAGAGCCATGTTCGGTGAACAGTTGTTATGATGCCTTGACGAGCGCCAAACTTTAACCTTATAGTTGACGAGGTATAGCAACCT
>NZ_JBPYDC010001529.1:0-581 GCF_051847575.1 Psychrobacter sp. 1U2 | reverse complement strand
AAATTACGTTCTTTAGCTACTGATTGTAAATTTATTATCATTATTAGATGAAGCATTGATAAAAATAGATCATCTTTTAGACTTAATTAGATCATTGATGATCTCATCAGTATATTCACCTAAGAATGATTCCCCTGCGTTTTGTGGAATCCTTATAGTTTGACCAAACAGATTTATCTCTATGCACCGCCATCTATCAGTAGAGTCTAGAGCCATATCAAGACTGATTATACGAGCACCTATAACAGATCTGGCAATGCTTTTACTGGCTTCTACCAAATCTTCATATAGTGGTAAGCTCTCTCCTTCAAACACAAAACCTGAATTGGGATGACTTAAATATTTTTTTTCATCTATATCGGTTGCATACTCATTCAGCATTCCATTGAGTTTTATACTACAGACTATTCCACCATCAGATACGTTATCCAAGCTTCCATCTTTTCCTATACGTATACCGGAATTGAGCATATGTACTACATTATCTTTATCTTTATATAAGCTTACACGAACAGTATTTATACTATCCTTATTAAAAGCATTTATTAGTTCAGACTGTTCTATCTTTTCTTGGACTACTA
>NZ_JBPYDC010001528.1:0-581 GCF_051847575.1 Psychrobacter sp. 1U2 | reverse complement strand
TCTGGATATTTAGAGACAATAGCATCGAAAAAATCACCGATAGTCGCTTCAATCAGTGGTACATCAGGACCTTTGTCGTAGCTTTGAGAAAGTGGCGCATTGACTGAGCGCGCACCCATGTTGACGCTGGGAATGTTAGCTAGGGTAGTATCGAAATCAATATTTTGTGTCATAACGAGTCCTTTCGTTTTATCTTTTTATTCTATATAAAAACAGCCCGTAAGCCGATTTTTCATCCTTGAATCTATATCATATATTATTATCTATAGTAACGCTTCAAATGAAAGACTGTCAATATTATCGATACAATATGTATCATTTAAAAGCACTCTTTAAGAAAGACACATCCTCCATTACTGATTTGTCAGTATTAAGTATAACCAGAGGTAAAAAATCAGCTTGCTACCACTAGGGCATAAAGCTGACTTTATCAGTGTTTAACACTTCTGTCTTTATATCTTTAGCATTCAGTTGTAAGTCTTTATAATAATAGCACTTATAAATTAATGCCTATAAATTAACGACTTATGTTTGTTAACAGCTATCTATCTACCACAGTCTACTCTAAACCTAACTCCTTT
>NZ_JBPYDC010001527.1:0-581 GCF_051847575.1 Psychrobacter sp. 1U2 | reverse complement strand
AAGTATAACGTTAAACAGTAATTTGGATACATTGCCCTTAGATAACTTGCGCCATGCTGATATCTTTATTGCCACGGCAGCCGTCGCCGATTATCGTACTGAAGAAGCTGCCCCGCAAAAAATCAAAAAAACCCAAGATGCTATGGCACTAAATTTGGTCAAGAACCCTGACATCTTAGCGACTATTTCACATGCCTATCCTGATATGTTTGTCGTCGGTTTTGCAGCAGAGACGCAAGATGTAGAGCACTATGCACGCGGTAAGCTAGCTGCTAAAGATTTAGACTTGATTGCTTGTAACGATGTGTCACGCTCAGACATTGGTTTTGCCAGCGATGACAATGCGATGCAGGTGTTTTTCTCTCAGCGCTATACTCATGATACGGTGACATTAGAAAAAGCAAGTAAGGATAGGATTGCTGAGCAGCTCGCTACTATTATCGGCGAGACCCTGATGCAACGTCTTAATGGTTAATTACTTAGTTATTAGCATTAAGACGCAAATGATATGTCGGTTAGATCTACTGTGATGGATATAGCTGATAGCGATAGCACCCAAACGTTATTGCTGATTGCGATTT
>NZ_JBPYDC010001526.1:0-581 GCF_051847575.1 Psychrobacter sp. 1U2 | reverse complement strand
AAATGCTGCTGATTTTAAAATTCATGATTTGCTAGATTTCGCATTAAAAGGCAATAATTCATTAAACATAGTCGTTAATAAATTTATAAATCATATGAGTCTACATTATGATTTCGACTTAATATTGAAACAATTAGGTATTTTAATAAACATCATAATTTCAAAAAAAATTATGCCTACTAATGGCTTTATTGAAAGAGTTTGTGAAATACTCTTCTGTAATTTAGCTAACTATAATAAGCTAGATTTTGATAACCATAAGATGTCTCTTAATTCTTATTTTGAAACATACTTTCATCGTCGTCCAATAAGAGTAGATAGCTTTGAAAACATGAAAACTGTGAAAGATAATACTTTATACATAGTATATGGAACGTCACAACCTTTACTAAGTGCCAAAAATATAAATTAATACATTGTATAGATCAGAAGCTAATTTTTATTCTTAGCACTCTGACAACGCTCTGAACAATAAACCACTTGCTCCCAATCCTTCTCCCATTTCTTGCACCACGTAAAGGATCGCTGGCAGACGGAGCCTATTTTTTGCGATAAACTTACTTTTCATACAAAAAATAAGA
>NZ_JBPYDC010001525.1:0-581 GCF_051847575.1 Psychrobacter sp. 1U2 | reverse complement strand
ATAGCTGCGAGTCCCGCTAGAACCATGACTTCAGTAAGTGAACCCAAGTGTCCTATTCTAAAGGCGCGACCAGCCATCTCACCTAAGCCAACACCGAAAGATATGCCATATTTATTAAAGGCGTGATCGGTCAGCTCATTACTATTGAAGCCTTCAGGAACATATATCGCACTTACAGTCTCAGAGTATAAGTCAGGCGATACTGCACATAACTTAAAGCCCCAAGCATTAACCGCTTGGCGTACGCCTTCAGCCAAGCGATGATGGCGCGCGTAGACATTCTCAAGGCCTTCTTCAAACAGCATATCAAGACTGGCTCTCATGCCATAAATGAGATTTAGGGGCGGGGTATAAGGAAAGCCGCCATTAGCATTAGCTTTTAGCATGTCACGAAAGTCAAAATAGGTCCGTGGCAGTTTAGCTTGCTCCATTGCTGCTAGTGCTTTTTGACTAACGGCTAGTATCGCCATACCCGTTGCTAGCATGAAGCCTTTTTGCGAACCAGCTACCGCAATATCGACGCCCCATTCATCCATTTTAAAAGGAACACAAGCGATTGAGCTGACTCCGTCAACAAATAG
>NZ_JBPYDC010001524.1:0-582 GCF_051847575.1 Psychrobacter sp. 1U2 | reverse complement strand
ATACCTTACTACTGAATAAATCTGCAGGCTCATTTTTTGTATTGGGTGAGTTGTTTATTAGTCTTAACCTACCCGATGATAAGCCTGTTAACGCGCATTGTGGCAGTTGTAGCGCATGTATTGATATCTGTCCTACGCAAGCGATTGTCGCACCTTATAAGCTCAATGCAGCTGCTTGCATCTCATATCTAACCATCGAACACAAAGGCGCAATTGACATAAAGTACCGCCGGGCCATAGGCAATCGAGTATTTGGCTGTGATGACTGCCAGCTTATCTGTCCCTGGAACCGTTATGCCAATCTGACATCAGTAGACGACTTTGCCCCTAGACATCATTTTGATAATATCGGTTTAATTGAGCTGTGGCAGTGGCAAGAATCTGACTTTTTAGAATACACGAAAGGTAGCCCAATTAGGCGAACAGGATATATTAGTTTTTTACGTAACATTGCTATTGGACTGGGTAACGCGAATCCTAGTTTAGATGTCATCGATCATCTACAGTACAGACTAGGATGTAGCGAGATGCTTGATGAGCATATCTATTGGGCTATAGCAGAGCAAGAGGAAAAACTAAAAA
>NZ_JBPYDC010001523.1:0-582 GCF_051847575.1 Psychrobacter sp. 1U2 | reverse complement strand
TATGATTAAATTATATTGCTTGTAGATAGTAACACTACCGTGAATAATGTCAAAAAATCAATACCTTAAACCTTGTACGTCACAGAGTTTAATCTTTTAAAAGCTTAGCGATAAGTGCGCTTAGCAACTGATACTCTTTTTGATCAAGCTGAATGCGTGAGCCAAGTCGAGACAAACGTGAGGGCAATGATTTTAAGTTTTCACTATCAGCCAGTTTGCGTTGAACCATCAAGGCAGTGGTACGCTCAGTAAGCTGTTGTAGTTGTTGCTGAGTAATCGCTGGCTCGTCCCATTGCTGACGTGCATAGGTGTTCAACGTCGTTTGTTCCGTCAACTCTAACATATCGTTATCAGCTTTTATATGCGCTCGCGTATAAGCAAATATAAAGCTGGCAATCACTTGGACGGCTGATGCGACGTTAAGCACGGGATAGGCAGGATTGGCATCAATCTGAATATGATAATCGGCATAAGCCAATTCCTCGTTGGTTAAACCTCTATCTTCGCGGCCAAATAAGATAGCGATATTTGGTTTACCAGTACCAGAAGCGTTGCCGTTATTATTTGTTATATCAAAAGTAG
>NZ_JBPYDC010001522.1:0-582 GCF_051847575.1 Psychrobacter sp. 1U2 | reverse complement strand
GAATAAAGATAAATATGAAGGCTTGCCAGAAGACTTGAAACAAGTTATTGATGACAACTCAGGTATGGCACTTAGCAAGAAAGTAGGAGCCATGTGGGATAAGACGTATTCGGTACAATTGCAAGCAGCTCGAGATAAAGGTGATGAAGTTATTGATATTCTAGATCCACTCAACGATCCAGACTGGAAAGGGCCTCTTGAAAAGGGCACACAGAAGTATCTAGATGATGTCAATGCCTTAGGCTTGGATGCTGATGGTGTTTATGAAAAAGCCAAAGCTGCCAGCATCGCTTGTAAAGTCTAATGACCATAATCCTTTCTTTTATCCAATCCTGCAGAAGTATTATTTGTTTTTCTAAAATTAGTTGCATATATATAACAAAATTTAACTATATAACTTAGGAGTTTAATCAGAAGATCGTTGCTCAACAAACCAGCCAACGACAATAACCACGACCAATCCACCAAAAATATTAGAGTAAGGTGCTAGCGTCGTTTCAACCACTTGATAGTTTTCACCAAGATAATAACCTGCAAGCGTTAATACTGTCGTCCAGAAGCTAGATCCTAATGCCGTTAGGA
>NZ_JBPYDC010001521.1:0-582 GCF_051847575.1 Psychrobacter sp. 1U2 | reverse complement strand
TCGGAACGCCTGACGGTGATAGGGTTGTCGTTAATAGAGATAGTACCAATGTAGCGCAGGTTTGGTTTTCGTACACGGCAACCAGTGTTGGTAGCTCAGGTCCAGAAACCGCGCAAATTACCTGTGTACAAACTGGGCAAGCGTGGTCTCTCAGTTTATCTGCCACGACTATCCCCAAACCAACGGTCGCCACCGTTTTGGTATTGGATAAATCTGGTAGTATGGCTTGGGACGCAGGCGATGGTCGGTTACGTATTGAAGTGCTCAAAGACAGCGCGCCTGTATTCGTCGATCTATTGGGTGACGAGGACAGTATTGGTGTGGTGTACTTCGACAACGATGCGACTCTGGGGACTTCGATTGCGGTTGCGGGCGCGTTAGGGACGGGCTCTGGGCGTATAGCTGCGAATGAAGCCATCACGGATCAACCATCACCTGGCGGTTCGACGTCTATTGGTAGTGGGATCGAGTTGGCCAGTAGCGAGTTGGATGATTTGACTCCTAGCAGCTATAATCATACCGCTATAGTGGCGCTAACGGATGGTCGCGAAAACCGAGCGCCTTACATTAGCCAACTTATAG
>NZ_JBPYDC010001520.1:0-583 GCF_051847575.1 Psychrobacter sp. 1U2 | reverse complement strand
ACCGTAACTTTGAAGGTCGTCAAGGTACTGGCGGACGTACGCATTTGGTCAGTCCTGCGATGGCCGCCGCCGCTGCATTGGCTGGTCACTTTGTGGATGTACGTACTTTTTAGTTGATAGACAATTGCGTTGTTTAAGCTGCGCATCCGTCACAACGCGTCTGATACTGATTGTATAAAACTATTTATTTATGTCGATAATACATCATGGGTTGATTTTGCCAATCAGTATCTACCAACACTACTGAGAATACGATAGGAACTATTATGCAAGCTTATAATACTCAAACGGGTATCGTCTGTCCGCTAGATCGCGCAAACGTCGATACCGATCAAATTATCCCTAAACAGTTTTTGAAGTCTATTAAGCGTACTGGTTTTGGCGTCAACTTATTCGATGACTGGCGTTATTTAGATGAAGGCTACCCAGGTCAGGACAACAGCACGCGTCCAATAAATCCAGAGTTTGTACTAAATCAGCCACGCTATCAAGATGCCGTTATTTTACTTGCCCGCAAGAATTTTGGCTGTGGCTCTAGCCGTGAGCATGCGCCTTGGGCGTTGTCTGAGTATGGTTTTCGTAC
>NZ_JBPYDC010001519.1:0-583 GCF_051847575.1 Psychrobacter sp. 1U2 | reverse complement strand
GCACAACCAGTATCGTAATAGAATATAGCTATTATAGCGGTGCGCAGCAAACCATAGTCGCGACTGCTGAAGCAGTGATAGTCCGATTGGACAGTGATGGCAAGACCAAACTGCCATGGACGGAAGAGGAGCGCACGCGTTTATTAGCGCTCGAAAAAAAGGTTGGTCACACCCCTCAATTATAATCTTTGCTTTTTTTAACTTATAAGTTGATAAGATAACCAGAAAAAAAGCACCCTAATAAACTTTATTAGGGTGCCTGTTTAGGATGATGTTTGTAAAAGCTTATCCTAGTCTCAGTGAAAGGCTATTACAAAAGTAGCTCTATTACTAACCATCTTTATTTAGCTCTTGCGTGGGAGCTTGAATAAAGTCGATGACATTCAATTCAAACCCTGATAACGCATAGAACTTCATCGGCGATGATAAGAGGTGCATATCGCGTACACCTAAATGGCGTAAAATCTGTGCACCAACACCGATACTGCGATAAGGCTGCTGAGCGATGGTTGAGAGCGATTGATTTTCAGATGCTTTGTCTAGTGCATCTCCTAAGTCGACGGGTTGATGACTACCAATCCAA
>NZ_JBPYDC010001518.1:0-584 GCF_051847575.1 Psychrobacter sp. 1U2 | reverse complement strand
TATTTAGATGTACGTTTTTGGGGAGTCATTGCTGAGCTGATGAACTTTGCTTTTATTGGCTGGTTTGCAGGTCAAGGCAAAACGCGTTATATGCTCTATCAGCAAGGATTTATTGCTGTATTTAATATTATTTTGACACTGTTTTTTGTTTACAGTATGCAGTTGGGAATCGCTGGCGTTGCGTTAGGGACTACCATTGCATTTTGGTCAGGGGTTGTATTGGCCTTGTGGCTTAGTCGCCGACATTTACAATTGACTTGGCCTACTTTCTTTCAAGTGGACCCGCAGCATTTTACTAAAGATAAAATGCTTAGGTTATTCTCTTTGAATAAAGATATTTTTATTCGTACGCTTATCTTAACAGTGAGCTTTGCATGGATTACTCGCCTCTCTGCTCAAAGCGGCGATTTAGTATTGGCTGCTAACGCAATATTATTGCAAGTATTAAGCATTTCAGCCTTTGCACTTGATGGCGTAGCAGTGTCAGCTGAGACTTTAAGTGGACAAGCAGCGGGACGTCGTGACTGGTTGCGCTTTCGTGTTATTGTCAAGCGTACAGGCATTGTCAGCTATGCTCTTGCTTT
>NZ_JBPYDC010001517.1:0-584 GCF_051847575.1 Psychrobacter sp. 1U2 | reverse complement strand
CCCTGACAGCTTAGGTATTTATTATACTTGGGACGCGCATACTGATAGCCATGACGCCATGCGCAACTGTATCTCTAATGTGCGAGCAGCTGGACTGCCCATTAAAATGGCAGCGAATCGACTATTAGCACTAATGAAAAAATCTTGTGAACTTAAACTATCCGGTGTTGATTTAAAAGATGAGCAAGAGCTGCCAACCCTAGATCAAAGTCAACCAGCGATAAAACTGCTATAAAATAAATTGCATAAATTATTGTCATGACAAGGAGTCCGACATGAAACTTGAAGCTACAAAATCCTGTAAAGAATTAATTGAACTACTAAAATCTAAGCACGGTGACCTGATGTTCCATCAATCTGGTGGTTGCTGCGATGGTAGCTCACCGATGTGTTATCCGTTGGGCGAGTTTAAAGTTGGCGGGCAAGATGTGTTAGTCGGTGAGCTTGCAGGCTGTCCATTTTATATGGGTAAAGCACAATATAAACTATGGCAGCATACCGATCTAACTATCGATGTGGTAGACGGTCGCGGTGCGAGTTTTTCACTTGAGATACCAGAGGGCAAACGCTTTATCGTGCGCTCG
>NZ_JBPYDC010001516.1:0-584 GCF_051847575.1 Psychrobacter sp. 1U2 | reverse complement strand
AGTTTTGTGTAAATGAGTCAGATGTTTTATTATAGACATCGTGATTGTTAGGGTGTTGTTTTTAAGGTTAGGCGATACATAGCTGACTGCAGATACGCTGCTATAACCTTAAAGTTTCACTTCATGCTGTTAATATCACGCTTTATCATTATTGTATAAGGCAATTTATAGATTAAATGTAATTGTATCTGTGATTGCTACTACTATCTTGCCGGACGTTTTGTCGGGCTTTTTCTATGGAATCGTTTTTATGGCTACCAAACCGTTTGCTCTACTCTCAGTCTCTGATAAATCTAATATCATAGAATTTGCTCAAGGGCTTATTCAGTCAGGATTTGACTTATTATCCACTGGTGGTACTTATCGGTTGCTCAAAGAGCATGATGTGGCGGTAACTGAAGTATCAGATTATACTGGTTTTCCTGAAATGATGGATGGCCGTGTCAAAACACTACATCCAAAAATTCATGGCGGTATCTTAGGTCGCCGTGGTACAGACGATACAGTAATGAATTCACATAGCATTGATCGTATCGATTTGGTCGTGGTTAATCTGTATCCATTTGCTGAAACGATTGCTCGTG
>NZ_JBPYDC010001515.1:0-585 GCF_051847575.1 Psychrobacter sp. 1U2 | reverse complement strand
ATGTTTACAGGATGATATGTGGCGTAGGATGTGTATCGCTGCGCCTCATCTGTGCCGCCTGCGAGTATAGCAAGTTTGACTTAAATTTTCTTGTTAAGCTTAAGTCTAAGAAGGCACGATATTATGCAAAATAAGACTCAATACTTTAGATTGGCATAAAATAATTAATATTTAATATAAAGTAGTAAGGCAGCTGCTATTTATAAGAAGCAATCGGGCGCAAATCGATCAAACCAGCATGACGTTTGGCGACATTATCGATAAACTTTTGGGTAATTTGCTCATAACTCAATGCTGCTCCTATTTGCTGGTCTCGCTTTGCATCATTATTCATTGTCACAAAATCCGCTAATCGTAGCATTTGCATGCCAGCATAACCGCAAGGGTTAATCGCATTAAACGCTGACAAATCACAATCTAAATTAAGTGCAATGCCATGATAGCTAAAGCCATGTTTAATCTTAAAACCTAATGAGGCAATTTTACCTAACATAATAGTGTCTTCTACTGACGAGTCAGATTGTTTATCTATATCGCTATCATCATCAGTATCGCCATTGGACGTATGAGACATGTTGGCATATA
>NZ_JBPYDC010001514.1:0-585 GCF_051847575.1 Psychrobacter sp. 1U2 | reverse complement strand
GCATCAATTTACAAGATCAATGAGTGGTAGAGGCAATTGTTTCGACAACCCTCCAATAGAAAGCTTCTGGGGCATATTGAAAAATGATATTGTGTATCACCAAGATTATCAAACGCCAAGGCAGATGTGGTTTGAATTTTATAGTCAGGCTGCGTAACTAAAATCTTTCAATTTCAACTGTACGGATTTGACGACAGGGGTCAAAACGTTTAAGCAACAAAAAACCCCACAACCAGGTAGGTTATGAAGTTTTTTGTTGCTTCTGATGATATATGATGGTGCGCCCACCACGCAACGACTATTTACCTGTAGTTCCTTATTTATATAGGTCTTTTAAATTTACTTAATTATTTTAACAACATATTTAACAACTTTGTTAGACCTGTCCATTTACCATCCTATCAATATTGGCTTTTACATCCTGCATAACTTGGTTTGATAATTCTTTCTCAATATCGTAGTTGTTAATAATCTTCAGAAAACCTTTGGCCACAGCTGTTACCTGCTCAATAATAGCAGTTGCTTTATTCTGCTTAATATCAGCAAGTTTGGCAAGTTTAAGTAGGTGCAGTGCAGTAGGATGCC
>NZ_JBPYDC010001513.1:0-585 GCF_051847575.1 Psychrobacter sp. 1U2 | reverse complement strand
ATAATATCACGTAGCATACCGCCGATAATGGCGGTCCAAACTCCCATCATAATGGCAACGATCGGAGACACATCTTGGTGTAAAGCAACTTTAAAACCAATGACGCTAAAGGCGGCTAAACCAATGGCATCGAAGAGCTTGAGCGCGTTATCGATCTTATGATACAAATGAAAAAAGATTTGTAGAATCAAGGACGTCACGGTAATGACAATCACATAATTGAGGTCGGTCATCCAAAATAAAGGATGGCGATCTAATGCCATGTCACGTATTGTACCGCCGCCAATCGCATTAACCATCGATACCAAGATGCAACCAGCAATATCGAAGCCTTTATGCTGTGCAAGTAAGGTTCCTGCAATCGCACAGGCGATAATACCAACCATGTCCAATAAATATAATAAAATATCAGGAAAAATCAAATCATTAACCATGGTTATATTACCAAATCATAAACATCAAAATGGTTGGATGTTTTTTGAGCTGTTGTTTTATATATGATTTAAACGAAATTCGCCTCATATTAGATCGTCGTTTAGCCATCTTTAGCAAACAGTATCAAACCTACGATAATAAGCACAATAC
>NZ_JBPYDC010001512.1:0-586 GCF_051847575.1 Psychrobacter sp. 1U2 | reverse complement strand
TGGCCAACCGTTGGGGTATATATAAGCGGCATAACTTCCTCAATATGCTGCTCAATCAAATGATGAAACAAGGTCTCATTGGTATCTTGTATGTTGCGTAAGTAAATATGCTTGTCCATATCATTAGTAAAGGAGCTGAGCTGATGATATGCGCGTAGTGATTGTTCTTCAATCGTCTCAATGGCATGAGGCAATAAACCTGTCAAATTAAAGCTATCACGTTCCTCTGGTGAAAAGGCGCTACCTTTATTTAGCAAAGGGGTTTCTAATAGTGCAGGACCTGCAAAGGGAATGTATAAAGGACGTTGGTTTGTCATAATAAGATCTTCTTAATAAGGGTATGATAGTAAAAAGTTAACTGTTTTTATCGTTCCATAAAATAATAAACATCATTTAAATCTAGTTCTTGGTCTAACTTTCTTAAAATTATTCAATTTAACACCACTAAGAGTTGCTACCCTTAACCAGTCAAATGTCTTTTATAAGCGCTTAACCTCAAGGGTAAATTGATTGTTTTGTGATGTCTGTTTATCTAAACAAGTAATTGATACCAAATTAATAGTTAATTCACATAAGTCATGCTAAA
>NZ_JBPYDC010001511.1:0-586 GCF_051847575.1 Psychrobacter sp. 1U2 | reverse complement strand
ACTTCAATTACAAAATATACTCCTGTAAGCCACCACAATGCTTCCCAATACATTCTTCTACTAGAATCCATCTACGATTTACCCTCTAATGATATGTTATTGCTCGTTAATTTGATTTAATTATATTTCATCCGTATGGCAGGAATTTATGAACTAAATTTAGCAGTCGTTGAGTGCACTTACTTCTTTTCAACAAAATTAATTTCAATATACTTAATCTACTATGTCCAGATATCTTTACAATAGCTAACTAGTTGGTTCGCGACATATATTGTCGCTTATTTATAGTTCATTATAAAAAAATACAATTATTATGCTATATTTATTTAGCAATAATTGCGTAACATTAATTAATTATATTTTTTGGAGTAACTATGAAATCACCTTTTTTACTATCTATAGCTGTTTTAACGCTTTCATCTCTTATTTCTACTGTTGCTGCAGCAGCGCCTAGTTTTCCTAAAGGTATCACCATACTCGATGATCAACACGAAGGCGTGTATTCAACGCTTTGGACAGCCTATCCTATGACTGTTGAAAGTTATATTGGCACTAAACAAAACATACCATCAACTATGCTAGTAGC
>NZ_JBPYDC010001510.1:0-586 GCF_051847575.1 Psychrobacter sp. 1U2 | reverse complement strand
AAATGCGCGGTAAGATGGATGTCGCCCCTAACAGCGATCCTGTGCTGCTAAAAGCGCAGGCAAAAGAGATTGAAGGTGTGGCAAAATTCTTAACTGGTGACATCAAAAAAGAAATCGTTGTCCCTAATAAATTGGTCAATATCGTGGTGGTAGGTTAGATCTTTTAGGCTTGGAGATTTTGATGACCCCAAGCCTTTTTAAAACGTAAGGATAGCGATTATGTCGTATAAGCATCAAGCTGCACAGTCACAACCCAAAAGCGCAAGCGCACAAAAACTAGCGACAGCGTTACTTGCCGCTTTGCCAATGATGACAGTACTTAGTGCCGCGACAGCACTTAGTGGCTGCGGCTTTCAATTACGTGGTTACGATACACCAATGCTATTTGATGTTGCCAAAACAGCAGTGATTGTTGAAGATGATCGCACCTCCTTTCCTTTAAAATTGCCATTAACACGGCGCTTAGAAGCCTTGGGGGTCGATGTCATTGATAACATGACTCTGACCGATGTAGCGAACAACAATCAAAGTACTGATGCTGCACCAATCGCTGCTATTACAGTAAAAAACATACGTTTTAAGCGTT
>NZ_JBPYDC010001509.1:0-586 GCF_051847575.1 Psychrobacter sp. 1U2 | reverse complement strand
CGTCATGACCACTTAAGTAGCTGTTTTGCACGCCGACCACAGGCAGATCGTCGGTACGCTTGACTTCAAACATCTTGTTAGACTGCCAGCGGCTGTCCTGCCAAGAATAAACCGTACCAGTGAATTCACGGAAATTAATCTCAGGATCGAAATTAGTGGCAAAATATTTGCCGTGGCTACCCGCATTGATATCGATAATATCAATATCAGTCACTGAACCGGCATCCATCATGTCATAGCCCAGACGCGCATAAGCGTTGACCATACCGGGATCAAAGCCTGCACCCAAGATTGCCGTGACATTATTGTCCGCACAGCGCTGCTTACGTTTCCATTCGTAGTTTTCATACCATGGCGGCGTCTCACAAATCTTGCGCGGATCTTCATGAATGGCGGTATCGATATAAGCCACACCTGTCTCAATGCAAGCTTCCAATACCGTCATATTGATAAATGCCGAGCCGACGTTGATTAGGATTTGAATACCGGTATCATTGATAAGATCAACGACAGCTTGGCTGTCCATAGCATCGACTTGGTGCGTATGCAAGACGGCAGCTTGCTTAAAGCTACCTTTATCCTTTAC
>NZ_JBPYDC010001508.1:0-586 GCF_051847575.1 Psychrobacter sp. 1U2 | reverse complement strand
GTTCCCAGATCCAAACAAAGCGTGGCAAAAAGGCGGTAGTATCGTCAGTCAGGACGATGTTGCCAAAATCAAGGTGGGTACTACTAAAGATGAAATCTATAAACTAATTGGCACCCCTCATTTTAGTGAGGGCTTTAACGCTCGTGAATGGGATTATATCCTCAAATTTTACAGTACTGATGACAGAGTCGAAACGTGTCAATATAAGATCATCTTTGACGACAGTTATGAAGGTCGTCTACGTGATGATGAATTCGTCGCTACTGAGTTTTATTGGCTACCAGCCTCTTGTGCTAAGTATGGACATTAATTCGTTGATTCAATGAACGGTCTAAGTTAACTAAAAAGCAAGGCAGCTACTGTCTTGCTTTTTTGTATGGAAGCATAAAAAATTACGTTACAAAACGTATTCATCGTACCCTACCTTATGGTATTTCACCTTATATTCGGCTAAAATCATATATTAACATTACCGAATATAAACAAATATACAAGTAGAAAGCTATGATAAATACGGGCGACACACTACTCTGTACGGCTGGCAATACCTTTTTTGCAACAGGTAATACCTATGTTGTAGGCGACT
>NZ_JBPYDC010001507.1:0-586 GCF_051847575.1 Psychrobacter sp. 1U2 | reverse complement strand
TCATGACTGACCATTCTTCGCCATCCATTAGCAACCATGCAAAACAGACTAATAACGACAAACAGACAACCTTGAACACTGACCTAAATACTGCGCCGAAAATAGCCATTATCGGAGCTGGATTGACGGGTTTATTGACAGCGACTTTGTTGGAACGCGCTTTTATTAAGCGACAAAATAAACCATTGAATAATGCATCAATGCTGCACGTGACTATTTTTGAAAAATCACGTAGCGTTGGTCGCTTAGCCACACGCTATCGTACCGATAGTAGGACCAATCAAAACTGGCAATGGGCATTTGGCGCACAGTTCTTTACGGCTAAGTCGGATAGCTTTTCGCAGTTTATTCAGCCGTGGTTAAATACTGGATTATTGCAGCCTTGGTGTGCAGAAGTAGTAAATTTGACGCCAGCCAATAATACCGATCAGTCTCCTAATATTCAAAAAAAAGAGCAATGGGACACCACTCATGCGCGTTATATTAGCACCCCTAAAATGACCAGTTGGGGGCGCGCGTTGGCTGATGAGTTACAGCATACGACTATTAACTTTAAAACTCGCGTCGCACCACTTAGCCAGACACA
>NZ_JBPYDC010001506.1:0-587 GCF_051847575.1 Psychrobacter sp. 1U2 | reverse complement strand
CCTTTTCCGCACTCTCCTGATACGGGTACGGGACTTACCAACGACGGTAAAGACTTCATAGAAAAATGTGCCAAAAAGCGGATGGTCATCGATGTCTCGCACATGAATGAGCGCGCGTTTTGGGACACTGCCAAGATTATTGATCAGCCTATAGTCGCGACCCATTCCAATGCCCACGCGTTGTGTGCGCAGGCAAGGAACTTAACCGATGAGCAACTGCGCGCTATTAAAGAGAGTAATGGTATGGTTGGGGTCAATTTCGATGTGGCGTTTTTGCGTAGCGATGGCAAGCGCGATACGCACACCTCGCTTGATGTGATCGTCGAACATCTTGCTTATTTGGTTGAGCATTTGGGGGACAATCACGTGGGGTTTGGCTCGGACTTTGATGGGTGCCTATTGCCTGATGATCTAGCGGGTGTCAGTGATATCGACAAGCTCATTGAGCGAATGCAGCAGCGTCATTTTTCAGATACCCTTATTGAGAAAATCATGGCTAAAAATTGGTTTCGGGTGTTGGATAAGATTTGGCAGTGAGGGTAAAGCGTCTTTGATTTTCAAACTTACTTTATTCTTTTATATTTAAT
>NZ_JBPYDC010001505.1:0-587 GCF_051847575.1 Psychrobacter sp. 1U2 | reverse complement strand
CTTTGCAAGAGCTGGCACGCGAATTACCCCTTAGACAAGAGCTAATTATTCCTGAGCAAAATAATCATTTACTGATGGAATAATTGGACCATTTAATCCAAAACGCATTACAGATGCTCACATGAATATCTAGAACATTTAGATATTCATGTGAGCATTTTTTATTGCAGATTTGAATGATAATCAAATTCGCGACTAATAATATTCGCAGTAACTTTTGTATTCTTGGCATCATTACGTAGCGTCAAAATACTTTGCGTGCGAGTCCCATAAGTTGGTACATTTTTTTCTGTATCATCAAAAGCAACAGGCTTGATATAAACAGAAGACAGCATCTGCTCAATCTCTGCAGCCATACCAGTATTTGGTAGCTTATCTGCTGGCGCTGGAGTATTGTCTGACAACACACTGAGAGCAGCATCTCGCCAGTACTCAAACGAGTTATCTTCTGCAATTAGCGGCAGTACTTCTTGACGTAGCCGACCACGCAAGCGCTCAGTCTTAAACCAGCTATCTTCTGGCTGACCATTAGAAAGAACATGCAAGCCTGCATACAAGGGTGTTGGTGCATGGCCGCGATTATTAAC
>NZ_JBPYDC010001504.1:0-588 GCF_051847575.1 Psychrobacter sp. 1U2 | reverse complement strand
AGGTGGTATTGTATTAGCTTTGGCGGCTATCGCAGCCATGATCGTCGCCAATAGTCCTCTCAATGTTTGGTACGAATCTTTTATTCACGCACCTGTTGCCATTCAAATAGGCGATTTTGGAATTGCCAAAGATGCTCATCATTGGATAAATGATGGTTTGATGGCAGTTTTCTTTTTTTTAGTTGGGCTTGAGCTCAAACGCGAAGTGCTTATTGGCGAGTTGTCCAATGTTAAACAGATTATCCTACCAGCTGGAGCCGCAATAGGCGGCATGATTGTGCCAGCTATTGTGTATCTACTTTTTAATTACAATGAACCTGAGTTTTGGAAAGGCTGGGCTATTCCAGCTGCAACCGATATTGCCTTTGCTCTTGGTATCTTAAGTCTGCTTGGTAACCGCGTACCTAACTCCTTAAAAGTATTTTTAGTATCTATTGCTATCTTTGATGATATCGGTGCTATTTTAATCATTGCTTTATTTTATACGAGCGAGTTATCGTTAAGCTCACTAGCCGTCGCAGGCTTGTGTCTGCCATTTTTATATTTACTTAATCGCCGAAATATCACTAGTCTCACGCCCTATTTACT
>NZ_JBPYDC010001503.1:0-588 GCF_051847575.1 Psychrobacter sp. 1U2 | reverse complement strand
AAAAAGTGAAAGAGTAAGTGACGGTTTTCTACAAAGGGCAAACAGGCTGTAACGTCATTATATGTTTTAAAAAAGCATTGCAATAGTACAGTACGATATCGATTTTGAAGGTATTTAGTTTCTATTTCTTAATCACTTATTAGTCAATAACAGGAGTTTGTCATGATCAAATTTACTAATGCAAATATCTATCGCAATAGCGAAGCTAATGAGATTTTAGTCAAGGACGGAATCATTGAGCAGATTGGTAGAGGCTTGCCTGCCGCTACGGAGGAGATTGATTTAAAGGGCTGTTTGGTGGTACCGCCTTATGTGGACTCACATCTGCATCTTGATTATGTTTATACGGGCGGCGGTGATGATGCAAAGAACGCCTCAGGTACCTTGTTCGAAGGTATTGCTCGCTGGCACGATGTCAAAAAGACGCAAACTTTCGAAGATGCTAAATCGCGGATGCTAAAAGGTATTCAAGAAGAAGTCTCCAAAGGGGTGCAATATATTCGTACCCATATTGACGTTTGTGATCCTGATCTGACTGGGCTCAAAGCGATGCTGGAGCTGCGTGAAGAGCTCAAAGACAACGTCACC
>NZ_JBPYDC010001502.1:0-588 GCF_051847575.1 Psychrobacter sp. 1U2 | reverse complement strand
TTTTCAAAGGGATCCATAACTACTGAATTTGAATTTTTGGCATGACCACGACGATACCATTCAGCAATCATCTGACGATATTTTTCAACGCCTGTATGTGGGTCTGAATGATTAACAAGGGCTTTATTCCAGCCATCTTCATGCCATACTTTGGCAAACTCATGTAAGTCTTGCGTATTATCATTAGCAAGGCTTTCGACGTATTCTTTAAATTTTTCATCATTAACAACGGCTTGTACTTCATCGGCATTGAATAGCATACCGATATCATGCCAGTAGGCTGCTTCTAAAATTAGCCACGTATCTGTCGCTGTTAGTTTTTCAATATTATTGCCTAGCAGACGTTCGATATTGACAAGTATCTGCTGTGAGTGCGATTCATTGTGGCTACTGAAATGCGGATAATAACTACCAACATTTTCAAGCGACTTACCGACGAGCTTTTCATCAAACTCCCATTGCGACATTAATATTCTAGTATTGCTGTCTTCTTCGGTTTTCTTTTTTAAATGCTTGATTAATCCTGCGCTCATGGTAAGTCCTTTTTATTTTTTCACATTTGGTGTTTTAGTTTTATTGCACACAAGC
>NZ_JBPYDC010001501.1:0-588 GCF_051847575.1 Psychrobacter sp. 1U2 | reverse complement strand
GAAGAGAAAACCGCACAAGGCATCCCGACGTTGCCAGTCACTTTGGAGCACGAGCGCGCAATTAATGTGTTTTTACGCACGCAAGAGCCGAGTGTGATTACGGGTGTGAAGTCTAAAGTAACTATCGAAGATGACAAGTCTTTGACTGTATTTGCCGCGTTACGTGAGCTTAAAAATAACTTCTAAACGCTAAATTGTCATACCTGTTTATTCTAGGAAGCTGCCATTATGGGTCGTTATATCTTAAAAAGGTTGCTATTGATATTACCGACGCTATTTTTGATATTGCTGGCGAATTTTGTGATTGTACAAGCAGCGCCTGGCGGTCCTGTTGAGCAGCAACTGGCACTGATAGAGCAAGGTGCAAAAGACAGTGCGCTTGGTGGTAATATCGGCGCGAGCAGTGCAGGCGGCAACGGTAGTAGTACCTATCAAGGCACGCGCGGCCTATCTGAGGAAATGGTAGCGGCGATAAATGCGCAGTACGGTTTTGATAAATCGGCACCCGAGCGCTTTTGGCTAATGCTAAAGAATTACGCCCAGTTAGATTTTGGTGAGTCGTTTTTTAAAGGCCAGACAGTGACCGAC
>NZ_JBPYDC010001500.1:0-588 GCF_051847575.1 Psychrobacter sp. 1U2 | reverse complement strand
AACCAGGTGGTAAAAATGCATATCCACCCGCTTCAAGATGATGTGATACGCCTTCTATGGTCATGTCCATCTCACCTTCGACGACGAATATGACACCTTCAGCCTTTGCATCTAGCTCAGGTTTTTCTGAGCCGCCATTAGGTTCAACTTCGACGATATATTGTGAAAAAGTTTCAGAAAAACCTGTCAGTGGGCGTGCAATCACCCACATGCGCATACCTTGCCAAAACGGTAGGTAGCTGATAACAATATCAGTGAGCACACGTTTGGGAATGATGGCATAAGCTTCAGTGAATATAGCGCGGTCAGATAGTAATTGCGTTTGCGGAGGCAAGCCGCCTGTAGGGGCGTAATAAGTACTTTTTGTTGACATAATTGATGTTCCTTAGCAGTTTTGTGTCACGATAAATTTGTATTTAAACTCATAGAGCAAAGAGGAGTTATATCTGTAAAATTATGAATCATCTAACTTCTAAACAGTATTAGCCTTTGCTCTATTTGACCTAGCTTGCTCAGTAGCGACATCAATGCAAACTTCCCAATCATCAATCTCAAATTCATGGCAGTTATTGCCCTCACCATTAATGC
>NZ_JBPYDC010001499.1:0-588 GCF_051847575.1 Psychrobacter sp. 1U2 | reverse complement strand
ATTGGCGTTAGACGTTGAGTACGTTGAGAAACAAAACCTCTTGCTCGATATGAAAATAATTTTAAGAACCGTATATAAAGTTTTCCAAGGGAGTGATGTACTTGAAGCCGCTCCTCAAGGCCCATTGGATGTATACAGGGAGAAGTTAAATGAAAGATAAAAGCTATAAATTCGATGCTTTTTTATCTAGTGATGTAACGCAACGTGTTACAGCGGTCAACTCTTATGATGTGCTATCCGGTATCTTTATTGAAGTACCTGCAACGATAGACAAAACAGAGGCTTGGGCCCAGTCTATTGTTAAAAACGAAAGTCGAAGAGACTTTGTATTAAGAGATAATGAGTCTATCGCTGCTTTTTCTGGCTTGGTTAATATTAATCTTAAACATGGTGTTGCAGAACTTTATATTTTTATTGCTGAAAACTATAAAGGCAAGGGAGTAGGTAGTTATCTTTTAGAATGTACCTTAAAGTATGCAAAAGACGAACTTAATTTAAGAAAGATCACTCTCTATGTTTCTGATGGAAATGAAAAAGCTCATAAATTCTATGAGAAGTTTGGTTTCGTTCAAGAAGGTTTACTAAGAA
>NZ_JBPYDC010001498.1:0-589 GCF_051847575.1 Psychrobacter sp. 1U2 | reverse complement strand
GCAGCATTGAACAATCGAACAGTGACAAAGGCGCACAGTAAGGGCGATTTATATCAAGACGTGTTATGAAAACTTCGTTACTTAATTTTCCACAGTCATCATCCACCTGCCCATCTTAATAGAACGTAACTTACAACAATGTCTCTATAAAACTATTCACACTTTGGACTAGAAACGTTTTATATTACTGATTAGGTCTTTTACGATAACTGAAACAGGGATGCTGACGATGTTACAGACAATAGTGAAACAAGCACCAAAACAGACAATAAAAGTCTTAGCTATAGCCATGATGGTTGCAGGTGTAACCGCATGTAATGATGACGATAGCGAGACGAACATTACCCCTGTCATCACATACGGGGAGTATGGTACCGAGACTGCACTGACCTTAGCGCGTGACTATTCAGGGCGTTATATGGGGTCGAGTACCGAGCTTGCTGCTGCTCAATATATGAAACAGCGCATGACCTTTGGTACTAATGGCGATGAAGTGATACTAGAGCCTTTTACTTTTGTCGCGTCTCGTGGGCCATTTGCTGAGCAAGCGATTGCCAGTCAAAATGTGGTTGTCACTCATGAGGGCACA
>NZ_JBPYDC010001497.1:0-589 GCF_051847575.1 Psychrobacter sp. 1U2 | reverse complement strand
ACAATTATTTGTTCACTATTGGCGCATATCTTAGCAAATTATTGTTCCAATTCCATTGTTTTAAGATTTTGGTGACACTATATTTATGAACATTATTCATCGTACTAGGCTTACCAAATTAAATTTGTTGTCTATAGCTCTTATTGCCTCCGTCATGAATACAGGCTGCGGCAAAAGCACTAAAGTTAGCCAACATACTATTAGCCCGCCAACAGTTAAACAGTTAAGTAGCCCTTCACCCGTTTATTTGACTGGTGCTACCAAGGCTGAAAGTTTGAATGAAATTAGCATAGAAGCATGGATGACTATAGCCAAAACCAACTATGAGTCAAAGAACTACTCGCGAGCATTGAGAGCGGCTAATGAAGCGCTCAGTATCGACAATCAGATTGTGGAGGCTCGTCAAATTGCAATGTTGTCGTCTGTTAAGGTAATGCAGCTTAATATTGATGCTTACCATGACAATGCGTTGATGAGTAGTCACGATAAGGCTATGTTTAAAGATGCTTTAACCAGTATGACCACCTTAATTAATACCTCGGAGTAAACCATCCTTTGGTTAAACCACTCTTGAGTAAATAGGTGCATC
>NZ_JBPYDC010001496.1:0-590 GCF_051847575.1 Psychrobacter sp. 1U2 | reverse complement strand
GCTAAGGGTTCAAAACATAGCGAAATCAAGAAGTTTGAAGACGCCATTAATGCTCAAGGCGGTATGGTAAAAATCGTTGCACCGAGTAAAGAGGTCGAATTAGATGACGGTACACGTATACAAGCAGATGAGCGTGTAGCAGGCGCACCCTCGGTATTCTTTGATGCAATAGTAAGTATCATCATGCCAGATCAAGCCAAAAAGCTGGCCAAAGACAGCTCAACCTTAGATTGGTTTACTGATGCTTATGTCCATTGTAAAGCGATTGCGTATTGCGGGGCGACTGAAGAGTTTATCTTAAGTAAGCTACCAGTAGAAAAAGACAGTTTTGTCACGCCACTTGCTGATTTGGATGCTTTCATCGAAAATGCTAAATCGCGCTTATGGGAGCGTGAACCAAAGGTTCGTGATCTTGCATAGTTGACTAATACTGTATAATTTTTAATCTCTATCTTAAACTCAGCCTCTGTGCTGAGTTTTTGCTTTTTATTGATAAATATATAGGTTTTTGGTTTAAGCCTGCTGCAAGGTTATCTATAGTCACAAGCGTTCACTCAAAGTCGTTTATTTTAAATTGATGAACGCTATAC
>NZ_JBPYDC010001495.1:0-590 GCF_051847575.1 Psychrobacter sp. 1U2 | reverse complement strand
ATGGCAGTACAAACTACTCCAACCGCAAACGATTTGCCAGATAGCTTGCTTGGTCTGCGTACCGAACTAGAAAAAGCCATTCCACATGGTCGTAGTAAAACGCGTGGTCGCGGGTCACGCCGTGATGTTGGCGCATGGGCAAACCCTGATGATACCGTAATGAACGGTTGGGGAACGCTGGTTGATGACTTTAACTATATAACCCAAAAGCACCCTAAGCTTAAAAACACCAATAACCTAAAGCACTTGGGTACGCTGGGTACGGGTAACCATTTTGTCGAGGTGTGCCTTGATGAAACCAATCAAGTTTGGATCATGCTGCACTCAGGCTCACGCGGTGTGGGTAATGCCATCGGTCGCTACTTTATTGAGCTGGCACGTGAGGACATGCGCAAGTGGTTTATCAACTTGCCAGATAAAGATTTGGCCTACTTTGCCGAGGGTACAGAGCATTTCGATGATTACTGGTTTGCCGTTGGTTGGGCACAAAGATTTGCCTTTAAAAACCGTGAAATCATGATGGAAAATGCTATTAAAGCACTACGCAATATTGTTACCAAACCCTTCAATGCCCAAAGAAAAGCGGTGAA
>NZ_JBPYDC010001494.1:0-590 GCF_051847575.1 Psychrobacter sp. 1U2 | reverse complement strand
AAAAACCAGTGATAACGTCAGAGAGTTTCTTTTCGCCGTCATGTACTTTTTGATATTCATCAAGAACGAATTGTACCGTACCTGGCCAGTAAGCCATCGCATGCTGTACATCACGAATACCTTCTTCAATACGCTTGGCGATAGCAATCTCGCCTTCACGGGTCAACAGATCAACTGTACCCATCTCGCGCATATACATACGAACAGGATCGGTAGTACGGCCGGGCTCAGTTTCAACAGAGGCCAATACTGCCGCTGCTTCATCAGCTGCCATATCATCATCGCTTGAATCATCGTTCATCAAAATATCATCAGCGTCAGGCGCAGCCTCAAATATTTTGATGCCGACGTCAGTGAGCATTTGGACGATGTCTTCGATCTGATCGCTTTCTGTAATAGAGTCAGGCAGCTGGTCATTCACCTCAGCATAGGTAAGATACCCTTGCTCTTTGCCCATTTGGATTAAGGTGGCCAGTTGAGACGTGGAATTGGAAACTGACTTGTCGCTCATAAATACTCACTTGCTTGCGTCGGGCATTTTCGTAAAATAACAGACTATCGCTTGTAGGGTGCGTTGATCTAATCAGTAG
>NZ_JBPYDC010001493.1:0-590 GCF_051847575.1 Psychrobacter sp. 1U2 | reverse complement strand
ATTCTATTAGTGTGTTAACACAACTGTCTTGTATTTTTGAATTGGTTGCATTAACTGGCGGACAGCTGTTGAGTACGGCCATCGCACAAGGTCTACAACAGCTTTATGACAATAATAATAACGGCGACACCGCTTTGATTATGGATCTATCAGAGGCGATCATGACACTTGATCGTTATGTTGAATTTGTACTATTGACCGAGACAGTTGAGCCAACTCTACTCTTACCAATTATTAACAAACTCTATGCTCATAGTCAGCAAGATACGATCGATGCCGATTGTTTTTCTGACTTTGGTAGCAGCAGCGTCATCATTGCCAATCCTGAACAGAACTTTAAACCATTAAGCGAGTTAAGCTTGGATAGCGACTTACTCACCAATGCTTATCGCAGCGGTCTAAATGTCGTTCTTGCCAAACATGCACCACTAACGGCAGATACCCAGCAAAAACTAGATGCTATGAGTGCCGCTTGTGCAGTGATTGCCGCCCATACTGATAGCCTGTTTTGGCAAGCGGCAACGGCTGTTGTCACAGATATCAAAGACATCTTACCGTTAAATGCTAGTCAAAAACATACACTAATCTAC
>NZ_JBPYDC010001492.1:0-590 GCF_051847575.1 Psychrobacter sp. 1U2 | reverse complement strand
ATTCTGCCGTTTCAAATATTTTGGATAAATCTCTAGGGCGTCCGATGTCAGTAAATGAATCTAATCCAAACATCTCAGCTGATGCAGCCGATACAAATGGTGCATGAGAAGCTGCTGCCACATGAGACAATTGCTCAAGCAGATACATATCGGAGTTTTGGCGAGTAAACTCAAAATCGCCAACGATTGCTGCATAGGGTTCGCCGCCAAAACTACCGAACTCTTCTTCATATATCTTTTTGAACAACGTGCTTTGATCAAAATCTATCGAAGATTGAAAGTCTTTGGTAAGCTCGCGCTTGGTGGTGTTCATCATGCGTATCTTAAGCATGGATTCTGATGGCGTTTGGCTACATAGATAATGTAGACCGCGCCAGCTAGACTCTAGCTTCTGAAACTCAGGAGCATGCATAACCGTAGTCAACTGCTTAGAGATCAGCGCATCAATCTGAGCAATACGCGCGTCAATTGATGCCGATAGATTATCTGATAATGTTACTGTGCCTTGCATAACTTCATTGGCCAGCTCTGCGATTTGCGACTTCGCGCGGTTCTTTTCATCATCGGACTTGGCAACGTTACTTTTATTG
>NZ_JBPYDC010001491.1:0-590 GCF_051847575.1 Psychrobacter sp. 1U2 | reverse complement strand
GTATATGGCAGAACAAGCCGAAGCGCTTGCCAAGACTTATCCTGACCTATTAAAAGTGAGCGTACTTGGTGAAGATGAGATGTCAGCGCTAGGTATGGAGTGCTTTTTAGCAGTGGCTAAGGGCTCTACCAAAGAAGGTAAGCTGGTACTTATGGAGTATCGCGGCAAATCTAATTTCAGTGCCGATGCTGACGCTAGCAAAGAGGCCACTAGTAGTGCGAAAGTTTCTGGCAGTTTAAAAGCATTGGCTGATAAATTACCAACCAAAACCTCTAATAAGAAAACGGCTAAAAATGCAGTTACCAGTAGCGATGATAATGCACAAGCTGTAAACGATGATGCTCCTATCGTGTTGGTCGGTAAAGGCATAACCTTTGACTCAGGTGGTATCTCAATCAAGCCTGGTGCGGCCATGGATGAGATGAAATTTGACATGGGCGGTTCAGCGTCTGTGCTTGGTACGCTCAAAGCCTTATGTGAAGCGCGTCTACCGATCAACGTTGTGGGCGCCCTCGCCTGCGCTGAAAATATGCCATCAGGCGATGCTACTCGCCCAGGGGATATCGTTAAAGCCATGAACGGTAAATCAG
>NZ_JBPYDC010001490.1:0-590 GCF_051847575.1 Psychrobacter sp. 1U2 | reverse complement strand
ATCACATAATCCGCCCGCTGGCATTTGAATCATGCCACCCTTTACAGAATCAATCAGTGCAGGCATACCTTTTCGTTCTATAAGGCGTTGCCACTGAGCGCTATCACCTTTCTTGATGGCATTTAATGCCCCACTGTCATGGCAAGCCGCGCATGAGTCATTGTAGATTTTGGAGATATCAGTTGCTGCATGACTACTCGTCATAGCAATGCTGATGACAAGTGCCACCATACTACTACTCAAGGCTTGGCCTATTTTAATGCTACTAATATTTAATAAACGCATATGATATCCTCTTTA
Source organism: Psychrobacter sp. 1U2 (assembly GCF_051847575.1). Lineage (NCBI taxonomy): Bacteria > Pseudomonadati > Pseudomonadota > Gammaproteobacteria > Moraxellales > Moraxellaceae > Psychrobacter > Psychrobacter sp. 1U2. The sequence goes on along the minus strand of NZ_JBPYDC010001490.1, from coordinate 290 downwards.
ACAGAATAATCATGTCTACAATTATTCGATACATAAACTTGTTAACTGATAATATCTTATATTGTAACGATATATGTCGAGTCAAAGTAGTATTATCTCGTTTAATGTTAGTAACGCTTAAGCGTTGTATGATAATTTTGCTAAGCTGCTATTCACTTTAGTGTTATGCTGTCATATATAGAACGGCAGAGATAAGCAATATACCAAATAGATCATCGTAACACTCATCCTTTATCTGGCTGCTTATTGGTATTAAAAGTCATTCTAAGTTTTGTATTATCGATGTGACA
>NZ_JBPYDC010001489.1:0-590 GCF_051847575.1 Psychrobacter sp. 1U2 | reverse complement strand
GGTAATAGCAGCATCAGGCAGGGTTAAGTCTGGGTTTAGGTTAGTAATAGCAGGGTCGTTCCAGTTGCTAATCTTACCCAAGTAGATGTCCGCTAACGTTGCGCCGTCCAATTTCAGCTGACCTGGCTCTATGCCATTGATGTTGACAATCGGTACGACGCCACCGATGACGGTCGGAAACTGAATAAGTCCTGCTGCGTCCAACTCTTCAGGGGTCATCGGTGCATCGGAAGCGCCAAAGTCTACAGTTTTTGCTTCGATTTGTTTGATACCACCAGAGGAGCCAATTGATTGGTAGTTCACCTGACCGCCAGTCGCGGCATTATAGTCATAAGACCATTTGGCATAGATAGGTTGCGGGAACGAAGCGCCTGCACCGGTGATGTTCATGGCGATGTTTTCAGCAGATTTAAAATCAGTTGCTGTAGTAGACGCTGTATTAGTGGTGGTTTCAGCCGCTGTTACAGCGCTACTGCTATCAGTAGCCGACTCTGTAGTATTAGTCGATTTATTACAAGCGGTGAGTAATAAGGTACAACTAACGGCGACTGCTAATAACGAATAACGCATGTAAGACTCCTAAAGTTTGA
>NZ_JBPYDC010001488.1:0-590 GCF_051847575.1 Psychrobacter sp. 1U2 | reverse complement strand
AATATCAATAGTGGCACTGGCGCAACCAATGTCATCCCTGAGACGCTTGAAGTCGTTTTTAACTTCCGCTTTTCAACGGAAACAACTGAAAATGAACTAAAAGCAAAAACCCATGCTATCTTTGATAAGCATTTTGCTGATAGCAAGGCCAGTTATGATATTCATTGGAAATTATCCGGTCAGCCGTTTTTGACACCTGAAGGTAAACTCGTCTCTGCCTGCCAGCAAGCCATTAAGTCGGTGACGGGCACACAGGCAACTTTATCGACTTCAGGCGGTACTTCTGACGGACGCTTTATTGCGCCAACGGGTGCACAAGTCGTTGAGCTTGGCGTGCGCAATGCTACGATTCATCAAGTTGATGAAAAGGTTGAGGTGGATGACTTGGGCAGATTGGCGCAGATATATGAAGGCATTCTAGAGAATTTGTTGTTAGATTGATTTTACCCCTCTAACGTAAAAAAGCGCTATCTGATTTAAAATAGCGCTTTTTTTATCATTGTTCTTTATCAACTATAAATTAAACCTTTTAAATTATCTAATTTTTACTGACAGACAAGGTCATTTACTGGCTTTACTCAATCCCAATA
>NZ_JBPYDC010001487.1:0-591 GCF_051847575.1 Psychrobacter sp. 1U2 | reverse complement strand
CAATAATAATGCCTACACTGTAAACAACAGTCTTCCAAATAGGCTGGTTACTTTGTTCAAGGTTGCCCTCTGGCAAGTGTTTATTTAAATCATAAGGGTCATTAGGATCGATCTGACATTCTGCTTCGATAGCTTTGCTAAGCCGATGGCGGTAGCTGGTCAGCATTGAAATCACACGGCCAACATAGCGCAGTGCTAATAAAGGCAGAGTAATTAAAATCACTAGGTAAAACCTAAAAGTTCGTTTTGGATACTCCATATTTTCGTGAGAGTAGTGTACTACGTTCAATATCAAACGCTTAAATGACATCAGTGGGGTTTCACGCTTTTCATGTATAGGGTAGATGTAACGTATGGCTTCTTTAACTTCTTTTAGTTGCTGATCGTCACCTTCCATATAACGACGGATAACCTCAAAATAACTGATTAAACTTTTATCAAAAACTTCATCTTGAAAGGCAAGTGCAAACATACCGGTAATGGTTTTGCCGTCTTTATCAAATATCACCGCTCTGATGTCTTTATCTTCATTGATATAAGCAATAAAAAAGGTTAAGTCACGCAAGGGATGGGTTTGACCCATGTGGTCGG
>NZ_JBPYDC010001486.1:0-591 GCF_051847575.1 Psychrobacter sp. 1U2 | reverse complement strand
AGATTATTCATTTGCTGCATAAAGTCTGCGCCCAAACTATCGCCAGATACTTCACCTGCTACAATACCAATCACCAACGGTTTATGGGGTAAATGTTGTTCATCCTTTACCATACCAAACGGGTCGGCAGACGCTTGGGTACCTTGAAAAGGTGAGGCAGAATCAATCATGACAAACTCTCAATATTAACAACGCAAAGACAAATGACGAACCATTTAAAATATATCGACGCTTAGGCTAAACATATAATAATCATACGCTTAAAATCCGACAGACATGATGTATGTTAATCGACCTACTAAGCACGTTTATATATAGAGTGCATAAAAACATAGCCTATAACTGCGCTATACAGATCAAAAATATGCCCTACATCCTATAATAATAGGCAAGTATAACAAAATTTTGGTTTTAACATTCCAGTTATCAGTCAATTAACTCGCCGACTGCCCTTGCCAACCCGCTATTTTGACCGCATAATGAATATCCCTATATATTAGCTATATGAAGTAGAATTATGACAATAACAGCTACCCACAACGCAGATATTGATGACGTGAATATTGAACAACTCATCCCCTTGATTACTCC
>NZ_JBPYDC010001485.1:0-592 GCF_051847575.1 Psychrobacter sp. 1U2 | reverse complement strand
CATCCCAACCTTGAGCCGATCCTCGAGAATACCAATGGCGTTATTGTCTATCAAGAACAGGTCATGCAGATCTCGCAGGTCATGGCAGGCTATAGCTTGGGCGGTGCGGATATGCTACGCCGCGCCATGGGTAAAAAGAAACCTGAAGAGATGGCCAAACAGCGCGATATCTTTGTCACTGGTGCGACCGCGCAAGGTATCGATGAAGCGACCTCAGGCGGCGTATTTGACTTGATGGAGAAGTTTGCCGGTTATGGCTTTAACCGCTCGCACTCCGCCGCTTACGGTGTGCTCGCTTATCAGACCGCTTATCTCAAGCAGTACTACCCTGCCGAATTTATGGCTGCGGTACTGACCTCTGATATGAACAACACTGACAACGTCGTGTTCTTTATTAATGACTGCCGTGAAAACTTTGACCTCACGGTTGTCAATCCATCAGTGAACCGTAGCGAGTGGCACTTTGTCGCCGATACGCCGACCAATATTATCTACGGCTTAGGCGCGATCAAAGGCGTGGGTGAAGGTGCGGTTGAGTCTATCGTCAATGCGCGTCGCCGTGGAGGCCCTTTTAAAGACCTCTATGATTTTT
>NZ_JBPYDC010001484.1:0-592 GCF_051847575.1 Psychrobacter sp. 1U2 | reverse complement strand
ATTGCAATAAAACCATTTTTTTATAAATAGAAATGTATATGTCATATAGTCACACAAAATTCGCCTTGCTTAGTAGGCAAACGCTTAGTATAGTAAAACGTAATGACATGCAGGACGTGACATACAGGTAGATATTTTTGATATTTACGTTGATTGTTAGACGACTGCACGATTTTTATTTCACTTTTTCGATTCTTTAATCCACTCAATTATTAATCTAAAGGATATTTATATGGCTATTAGCTTAACAAAAGGCGGCAACGTAAACTTATCAAAAGAAGCGCCAGGTTTAACCAATATCACCGTTGGTCTTGGCTGGGATCCACGCGCAACCGACGGTCAAGAGTTTGATTTGGATGCTATTGGCTTTTTGGTCAATGAAGCAGGCAAAGTACGTAATGACCAAGACTTTATCTTTTTTAATAACCTAAAATCAGATAACGGCGCTGTTGAGCATACTGGCGATAACCGTACTGGTGAGGGCGACGGCGATGATGAACAAATCAAAATCAACCTTGCAAGCATTCCAGCTGACGTCAGCAAAGTAGCTATTTGCGCTATCATTTATGAAGGTCAAAACCGCAATCAAAAC
>NZ_JBPYDC010001483.1:0-592 GCF_051847575.1 Psychrobacter sp. 1U2 | reverse complement strand
AACCGATTAGCCAGCTACAAACCTACTTAAACGATGAGCCTGACCATAGCAGTATTGATCATATCGAAGCCAGTATCCAACAAAGCTATAACCGTCTGCGCTTGTCGCCTTACTTGCGCAGCCTTGTCTCAGCTAGCGTCGACACTTGGTACACTAATCATCAGTCGGATACGATTGCGAGCGTAGCAGCGAGCTCATATATTGATGAAGAGGCCATGACGCAATTAAGTAGCGCCCTACTTCCTGTCGTGCATGACGCTCTTGAAAGTACATGGCTTACCACTCATATCTATAACATGTTACAAGCATTTTATGCGCAACCTAACATCAAAGATGGTTTCGTATTCAGCAAAAATTAATTCGAGGTTTTAGCTTATTTATCAGCTTTTAATATTATTCATTTATTAAGTTAGTACAACAACTATGAGTCAACATAATAAACTCAGCTTATGGCAAAAACTCAAACGGTTCCTGACTGCTTCAGCACCGCAGGCTGTTGCTGATGACGTGAAATTGTCGCAGCAATCGTTGTCACTTAAAGCTGAATTTAGCGTTGATAACGATACTGATATTAATAAAGATATTAATGTTA
>NZ_JBPYDC010001482.1:0-592 GCF_051847575.1 Psychrobacter sp. 1U2 | reverse complement strand
CTATGAATGATGCTATTGAAAACATCGATATTGGTGGTCCAACTATGGTACGTGCCGCTGCTAAAAATCATGCTCATGTAGGTATCGTAACTGACCCAGCTGATTATGAGCGTGTGCTTACCGCTTTAGGCGATGGCACGGAGCTGACAACGGCTCTACGCTATGACTTAGCCGTCAAAGCGTTTGAACATACGGCACAATATGATGGTATGATCGCCAACTTCCTAGGCAGCCGTGTCAATGATACTCAAGAGCCTGAAAATTTTTCGCGTACCTTTAATGTGCAGTTTGAGAAAGCACAAGATCTACGTTACGGTGAAAACCCTCATCAAAATGCGACCTTCTATACCGAAAACCAGTCTTTAAAAAGCCAGCAAGCTTCTATTGCTACTGCAAAGCAATTACAAGGTAAAGCGCTTTCTTATAACAATATCGCCGATACTGATGCAGCTCTTGAGTGCGTTAAAGCTTTTAATGCATCTGCTTGCGTCATCGTAAAGCACGCCAATCCTTGCGGCGTAGCAGTGGATCAAGACCAGGTCGCAGCTTATAAGACAGCTTTTAGTACAGACCCTGAGTCTTCTTTTGGCGG
>NZ_JBPYDC010001481.1:0-592 GCF_051847575.1 Psychrobacter sp. 1U2 | reverse complement strand
GTATGGACGTAGAGGTCAAAAGCAATATGGTTTAGATGTTCTGGTTTATAAAGACAATCTAAATAAATCAAATAATCGAATAGGCATTCAATGTAAGCACGTCTCAAAGCTGCCGTTCAATGGGAAGGATGAGGTAACTATTGTTAAAGAGGTTGCAAAAGCTGACAGTGGTCAACAAAAAATTTCACAACTCATAATAGCTACATCCTTACCATCTGACAGGAAATTGACTGATGCTGTAAATGCTTTATCAGACGAACGTGTTAATGAAGGAAAGTTTCCAGTAGAAGTTCAATTCTGGAATGATATTGAAAATCATATATTTAATTCGAGCAACTTGAGTGAAAGATATCATTCAAACAGTGATTATTCAGAAAAAATAAAACAGGCGAAAGAAAGTTTTAACAAAGAACGGTATTCAGAAGTTATAGACTTATTGACGGTTGATAGTATTAAGTTAATGAACCATGTAGAGAAATATGAAGTTTATTATCTCTTAGCAAACTGTTACCACTTGATAGAGCAGAACGATAAGTTTACTGACTTCGCTTTAAAGCTCCAGTCTTTCGAATGGCACGATGAAAAGTACAAC
>NZ_JBPYDC010001480.1:0-592 GCF_051847575.1 Psychrobacter sp. 1U2 | reverse complement strand
AATGATGCAAAAGGTCAGCTTGAGGCATGGCATGATTTCACTATAAAAGCAGACTGGAAGTCACCTCAAGATATCAAAGATGCTTTCAAGAATGCGAGCATATGTGCCAATAACAGAGTTGTTTTTAATATCGCTGGAAACAAGTATCGATTAGTCGTAGAGATACAATATCAAGTTGGTATTGTTTGGATAAAATTTATTGGTACTCATAGCGATTATGACAAAATAGATGTCGAGGTGGTCAATGAACATTAAACCAATCCGAAACGATCAGGATTTAAAACAAGCATTTAAGCAATTAGAAGCAGTGTTTCAAGCGCCTGAAGGCAGTATTGAAGCAGATACTCGTGATGTATTAGTGACTTTAATTGAAGCCTACGAAAATCAATACTATCTAATTGAACATGCAGAGCCAGTTGAGGCTATTAAGTTTCAGATGGAAAACCTTAACTTAAGTAGGCAAGACTTAGAGAGGTACTTAGGAGCACCGAGCAAAGTATCGGAGGTTTTAAATCGTAAGCGTCCATTAAGCTTGTCTATGATAAAAAAGCTCCATCAAGAGCTTCATATTCCGTATGAAAGTTTGATTCAT
>NZ_JBPYDC010001479.1:0-593 GCF_051847575.1 Psychrobacter sp. 1U2 | reverse complement strand
CCATTGTCAACGCATTTAAAAGAGGCAGGATTTAGTGTTGTCGATATGCCAATGCTCACACTAAAGCCGCGAATAGTAAGTGAGGCAGATATTGGATTGATGCAAGACTGGCTGTCAGGTAGTTATGACGCACTCGTTATCGTCAGTCCTACTGCAGCAGCGTCAGGACTAGCAGTCTGGCAAGCCCTTAAAAAGACCACAGAAAGGTCTACTGATGATCTATTGTCAGAATCAAGGACACTTTACCCTAGTCAGCCACCAAGTCATCTGATTGCAGTAGGAGAGGCGACAGCGTCTGTGTTACAAGATTCCAAATTGCCATTTAGTTATCAAGTTTTACAGCCGATGGTCGCCAATAATGAAGGTATGTTGGCCATGCCTGAGATTAAGCGTTTGCAAGCTGGCAATAAACTATTGATCTGGCGCGGTTTGGGAGGGCGACGGTTACTGGTCGATACATTAAAGGCGCGCGGTGTACATATTGACAGTATTGCATGGTACGAGCGTATTCAGCCTACTGATGCACAGGCAAATTATCAACAATGGGCTGAGCAGTTCATCAAGCAAAATATCAGTCAATCGCCGCGATTTTC
>NZ_JBPYDC010001478.1:0-593 GCF_051847575.1 Psychrobacter sp. 1U2 | reverse complement strand
CAACTTGCAGCGTGCCATCATCAACGATATGCTGCGCGATTGGGATGATGCGCACCCGCAGCGTCTGGCCTCGATATTTAAAGCCATGCAAAATGTTGCGCCATCGCAATTAGCTGATCGTGAATTATTTGATTTTGAACAGCTAAGCTTAGAGCGTGATAACCATGAGCGTCTATTTGAAGGGGATAATATCCAAGCAGGGCAGACCGACAGTCTTGCTGAGATTGGTCTGCCTGTCGCGCCAAAGACTCAGACTTTTAATGCAAAGTTTGATAATAATTATAAACAGTCAGCAGCTTTGGATAACAGAAAAGAAAGTAGCCGTGCCACACAGAAAATCCCTACGATTAATCCACTTCTTTAGCTGCTTATTTAACTAAGTAAAATTGGTTAGTACATAAAAAAACCAGCTTTTAATAAGCTGGTTTTTTATGGTTTTAAACGAGTTATTTTGAAAACTATGTCCAAAAAGGTTTAACTTTTGGCAAACACTTGCAGTGGATCAAAACTGACTTCTGGACGAGGCAATTTTGCAACGTCTTGCATACGCCAGTCGTCTTTACCATCATTGCTCACTTGCAAATAGTATTTGG
>NZ_JBPYDC010001477.1:0-593 GCF_051847575.1 Psychrobacter sp. 1U2 | reverse complement strand
AGATATGCTACGTCATGCGGTAGCTGGCCTTCTAAAAACCATGTCAGATTGCACCATATTATTTGCACCGCACGTCAACTCGTATCGCCGCTTTACTCCAGGGACACTGGCACCAAATAATATCTCATGGGGCTACGAAAACCGTACGGCAGCCGTACGTATCCCAGGCGGCGACTCTAAAGCACGCCGGATTGAGCATCGCGTGTCTGGTGCAGATGCCAACCCCTATTTAGTCTGTAGCGCAGTCTTGGCAGGCATGCTATATGGTATTGAAAACAAGCTTGAAGTCCCAGAACCCATCAACAGTATCACTTATGACGATAGTGAGCTTAAAACGTTACCTTTAGACTGGTTATCAGCCATTCGTAAGTTTGAAAATAGTGATTTAATCGACTCATTGTTCCCAAGTGAGATGATTGAGCTGTTAATCGCTGTCAAAAAACAAGAAGCCAAGCGCTTTGCTCAGCAAGTTACTAACCTTGAATACCTCACCTATTTACAGGATGTCTAATATGTCAAATAGCAATGTTACACCGCCTATGGAGCAAAATGCTCAGCCGAACAAGCCGTCTAATAATAAGCGCAATATTCCG
>NZ_JBPYDC010001476.1:0-593 GCF_051847575.1 Psychrobacter sp. 1U2 | reverse complement strand
CAGAAAACACTGATGATGGGTTGGAGCTGTCTTTGCTCTCTTCACATGAAGATCCTACGCTTGACGACGCCGCGACAGCATCCGTACTACCTACTGACTTAAAAGCAGACGCTGACATTCAACAAACAGGCGTAACAGAGGATAAGCAGATTGGTAGCCTAAAACTCAAGCTATTGATTATTGGTATTGTTTGCGGGTTACTGCTGAGCGCCCTTGTGATTACTATACTGACTATGACAGGTATATTTACTAATACTGAGCCAGCTACAGAAAGCCCAAATACAACAGTGGTGAGCGCTGATGGACCAGATACTGCGAGCATAAAGACATTGAGTAGTGAAGGGACGGTAGCGAAATCTGACGATGTAAGTGAGGCAAATTTGTCAGATAACGTTGCAACGGTAGGAGAGTTGTCTGTAGACAAGCCAATCGACAAATCTACGTTAGGCGATGAACAAATAAAAGATACGCGGTCAAAGACTAGCACAACACAACTGGTTACTGCAGTATCTCCAAAGACCGATACCAGCGATACAGAAGCTGACCTTGTCAAAAATAGCGATAATGAGGCTACAATTAGTTATGAGGATTTT
>NZ_JBPYDC010001475.1:0-593 GCF_051847575.1 Psychrobacter sp. 1U2 | reverse complement strand
AATCAGGTACAGGGGTCAGATATGGCTGGCTAAAATACGCCGTCTTGCCTTGCGGTGAGCCGTCGGCGATGATTTTGGTGCCTTGAACCTTAAAGCCGTTTTGGTAGGTTTTCCAAACAAAGTCTTTATCGGCTAAGTTTTCATCCAAGTCGCTGACGCCAGCGAGTGACACCAAATCAATCTTTAATTTGCCGGCATCGGCTTGCGATTGAAAAAACTTGATCGCATCGCGCGTGGTTGAGCCATCTTGCGCGGTGGTGACGCCATGCTGAGCATAATAATCTTGGGTTTGCTCAAAAAACTCTGCTTGATTGGGCTCTAACACCTCAAGCATCTTACGCACAAACGGATACATGGCGGTTTCTTGCACCAAGCCATTGGGCTCACTGCTGCCTTTGACGCGAGCGATATTGCCGCCTTCAGGGGCTTCGCTGTCCGCATCAATACCCATAGCCGTAAGCGCTTTTGAGTTGGCAACACCCATATGCCCGCTGGTATGCTGCAAGTAAACGGGATTGCTGGGCAGCGCTTTATCGATCTCATCTTTGGTCGGGTGACGATCCTCGTCAAGTTGACTTTCATCATAGCCCCAG
>NZ_JBPYDC010001474.1:0-593 GCF_051847575.1 Psychrobacter sp. 1U2 | reverse complement strand
GATATATGCCAACCAGTATAGTGACAATATCATATTCAATTCTTCTAATTAAATTGATAATACTAATTATTATAAAAACAAGACCTGTCACTAGAGAGACAGTTCCCTTAAGAAGTATGTCTAGGTTAAATATATATATACTTACGAGCATAACTATAATCGCTATGCCAAATTTCGTATAAATGGGTGTTTTTTGTGTTGATGCAACTTTTTTAGATTGGTTTTTCATTTGATAGTCTGTATGGGGTTGGCGTCCTAGTGAGGACTTGAATCTTTGGCTGTAAGTTAGCGTTATTTATAGCAGGTCCGTGTAGTTAAATATTGTGCTCACAGATATGCTCCAATTAGTATTAGCATATGTTTACTGGATTGAGCCAAACCTTTATATATACTTAGAATATCATTCGAGTTTTGAAAGGATACAAAATCGTGAAAGGTAATAATCAATACGTTTATGAAAAGTCTACAAGTAAGCTCATTATGGGTATGTTTGCTTTGGGCAGCTTAATCGCCATGAGCGGTTGTAATAGCAGTCTTATTAATAGCCAGCCGATGCAGGTAGTGAATAATAAACCTATAGCAAGCAAGACTGA
>NZ_JBPYDC010001473.1:0-594 GCF_051847575.1 Psychrobacter sp. 1U2 | reverse complement strand
ATCATGTATTAAATCGATTAACTTTTATCGGTGCGATATACATGACGGTTATTTGTTTAATGCCAATGGTTATCCAATCATCATTTGGAGTACCATTTAATCTTGGCGGTACATCGTTACTGATTATGGTGGTTGTAGTTATGGATTTCATATCGCAAATTCAAGCGCATTTGATGACCCATCAATATCATGATCAGACGTTAATTCAGTCGCCTACTCAATCTTAAAGAGTAGTGTGATATTTCAAGGAGCATGCTATGAAAGTTCAAGCATCAGTTAAAAAGATTTGTGGTAGCTGTAAGGTTGTACGCCGTAAAGGTCGTGTCCATATCATTTGCACAGCAGAACCACGCCACAAGCAGCGTCAAGGTTAATAGATAGTAGTATAGGTGAACATACCTTAACTATAAAAAAATTAATACTTGAATTATAACGGCGGATGCGATATCATCCGCCACTTGCCGTAGTTTATGCTAACTCATTTATTAACCTAATTTATAAATAAACTTGTTATTAAGTTAAAATATTAATAGTGGCGTAAAAGAATTAGTATTAACAGCAATAAATCTGAGAAATGATGTTTATTTACGAATA
>NZ_JBPYDC010001472.1:0-594 GCF_051847575.1 Psychrobacter sp. 1U2 | reverse complement strand
CATAGATACGTTGAATATGCCCAAATAGTGACCGTACCAATGACCACCAGCACATCCATATTGGCAAGACCGCCCTTGATGGACGCCCAAGCACTTTTATAAAACGGCAACGCCAAGCCAAATTGTACAATGGTTGCAAGGATAAATTGAATCCAAACAGGCGGCATCCACGCCATACTCTGTCCAAAGAGCATCCCCGCCATACCGACCAAAAAAGGCACCAAGCAGACCCATAGCGCAATCAATCGCCATGGATACTCTGTCGCGGTGTCTGTATCCGTCTTGGCAAACAATCTATCTCCTGCCTGCACGTTTGCGACAAAACCTGTTTTACTTACCCACTCTGTGATTTGTTCAGGCGTCGTCTGCGCTGGATCATAATCGACATTGGCAGTCTCACCTGCGAAGTTGACATTCACCTCATAAACTGAGGACTTCTTGTTAAGGACTTTCTCGATTCTAGACGCGCAGGCCTGACATGTCATACCATCAATGGCTAGTTGCAAGTGCGCACGCTGAGGCTCAAGCAGCGTATTGGACTGAATGTCAGTATCGACATCATAGGATTGGTCATCGGCAGTACGGATAGAATCA
>NZ_JBPYDC010001471.1:0-594 GCF_051847575.1 Psychrobacter sp. 1U2 | reverse complement strand
ATAGTCATAGCGGTTGCTTTTAACCAAACCTCACAAGAGCTAGCATCCATATCTGCTGCAAAACCATAACCACGCACAGCTTGTACAGCACGCGTGATGATGACTTTTATCACCCCTTGTTGTAGCTGCTGAGCGTGGGCTTGCAAAGTGGTGAGTAGCGAGTCGCTATCGACGTCTAATTGTAATGCATGAGCGTGAGAGAGCAGTCTTTGATAATGATACTCTGGCCATAATATCGAGCCTTCAATGACACCTATGGTAGTAAAGAATCCATCTCCATAAGCCAGCCCGCGGTTATCTGGGGTTATAACGGCGTTATCTACATTGGCAACCACATTATCAGACTGCGGATATAGGCGCTGCCATGTCGAGACATGGTTAATAAGCTGACTACTATTGGACTCACTGTTATTGAGCTTAGCTATCATACCTAGCTGTCTTTCGCTGGTTGCTCACCTGATTTATTTAGCACCAGCATGCAACTATAAAACTCGCATTTGCCAAGCTCTATCTTTTGTCCACCAATGGTTTTGTTTTTTATGATTTGACCTCTGAGCATATCTGAGATGACTTTTCCGCCATCATCATTCATAA
>NZ_JBPYDC010001470.1:0-594 GCF_051847575.1 Psychrobacter sp. 1U2 | reverse complement strand
ATTTTATATTTTCTATTCTACTGATTGCCGCCACTCTTTATCCAGTTTATAAAAGGTTTAGCCTATTTCTAACTGGGTGGCGGCTATCTATCAAGATGTTTTCTAGTAATGGTCCTTTTTAAATAAACAGATTACTTATTAGAAAACATCTCAAGTTTTATGCCACTATATTCTTAGTATTTGCTCTTTTTTTTGTCCGTATTAGGCCCAATAATCAGTAAGTAATATTACGAAGCTGACTGCTTTGTCATAGAGTAATAGGCAGAGACACAACACATTATTATATACACGAATTTCCTTAGGAAAACACTATGGCTCGTAAAACTCCCCTAAAACGCTATCGCAATATCGGTATCTCAGCGCATATTGATGCTGGTAAAACGACTACTACTGAGCGTGTTTTATTCTATACCGGTGTTAGCCACAAAATTGGTGAAACCCATGATGGTGCGGCTACCATGGACTGGATGGAGCAAGAACAAGAGCGCGGTATTACTATTACTTCAGCAGCAACGACTTGCTTCTGGTCAGGTATGGCTAAGCAATTCGACGAACACCGTATCGACATCATTGATACCCCAGGTCACGTTGACT
>NZ_JBPYDC010001469.1:0-594 GCF_051847575.1 Psychrobacter sp. 1U2 | reverse complement strand
GACTTTACCCATGACATTAGCATCACTACCTGCACGGCGCATGAGTAATATTGATATAGGAAGCTCGCTATTTTCTGCTTGATAACCTGCTAGCCGGCAAGTACGCGTATTGTCACAAGCCACTTGCCAGTCTTGATGCGTCAGCTCAACCGCTGCGCTACTTATCGAACTTAACGCTATAGCACTAATAGCTACTAGTGTCGACGCTGCTATCTTATTCATGAGGAAAATACTTTTTAAAGAGGCGCCGCTATGTGCTTTGTCCCAAGAAGTACCCATTATCCAAGCCAATTTATTTTTATTATTTTTGCCCACAGTCCTATTTGACTGTATAGGCTTATAAGATAAACCCTTCATAATTCTCACTCATCAACAGAGGAAATATAAAACTGTAGCATGATGACTACAGCTAGCTATTGTCTTAGCCCACCGACGTGTCAATTTGTTATTACAATGTATCATTATGTAATGCTGTAAGCAAACAACTTTCAACCAGTTATCATTAATATTTCAATCAGTTAGTAATAAGAAAGCCAATCAGTATGGTGCTGATTGGCTTTCTTATTTTATTTTACCTGAAACACAAATTATCTC
>NZ_JBPYDC010001468.1:0-595 GCF_051847575.1 Psychrobacter sp. 1U2 | reverse complement strand
TCGAATGGGACAGTATGCTTGCTAAGGTCGCTGCAATGCCCATAACCTTGCCTGAGGATGCAACGCGATATGATAGTGCTTATAGTGCGCTGGTTTATGGCTGGATATTAGGAGGTGTCATAGAAGCGGTCACCGATATGACGCTGGCCGAAGCGTTACGTTGTTATCTAACGGAGCCGCTAGGTATTGCTAATAGTTGCTACTTTGGTGTGCCAAGCGATAAGGTAGATAAAGTGGCTGTATTGGTAAAAGATTTTGAAACCTTTAAGCAAGATCATAGTGTAGAGCGACCTAAGCTTAGTTCTCATCGAAATAAGCCAGTATTAAAACCTGACTCTAAAAATACATTGCGTACCTATGCAAATCTGTCAAGTTATAAATGCTGGAAGCAACACGCTGCAAAGCTTCAAACAACTAAAGAACATAGTGATGACAAAAATACAGAAGAATTTTCGATACTAGATACCGCTCAGATCAACCGTCTATACCTTAATACAAGTCAGCTAAATTTAAAGAACTATAAGGCTGCACTTATACCGGCCAACAAGCAACCTATAGATTACTATAATCGTCAAACGCTACAGGCAGTTATTCC
>NZ_JBPYDC010001467.1:0-595 GCF_051847575.1 Psychrobacter sp. 1U2 | reverse complement strand
TTGGTTTTTTATTGTATTTATTGTGACTTTATTGCTTGATTTTCTTATTAACTATCTCATGATACATCAAGTCGCTGGAGCAACTTCAACTCCTGATACCTCTTCATAGCGACCATCACGTCCTGCACCGCGGACTTTTTTGCGTTCTTGACGAGTTTTATACTTGCGTACTTGTCTATCAAGCTTGTCTGCCATCTCATTAATGGCTTTATACATATCATCTTCACACGCTTGGACGAACATTTCTTGACCTGAGACTCGCATGATCGCTTCGGCTTTATGACTCTTTTTGCCGCCGTCGTTTGCACCGCTATTATCTAGCGATAGTATCACTTGAATACTTTGAATCTGGTCAAAGTGACGCTCTACTTTTTCAAGCTTCTCACGTACAGCTGTGTTCATTGCATCGGTTACGCTGATATGGTGACCACTGATAGAAACGTTCATATGCTGATCCTTATATTTATTACTCATAGTCAACAGATGGTTTGGCACACTGGCCTGTACCACCTTGCCTTATCAATAACAGTAGTAGAGTCATCATATATTCATTCTGTGGTAAATCCTCTAACAACCACTTATTTATAATATAGAG
>NZ_JBPYDC010001466.1:0-595 GCF_051847575.1 Psychrobacter sp. 1U2 | reverse complement strand
AACACAATATCTCCAAGACCGCCTTGTCCGCCATATGCCACACTTGGCACACCATCGACTTGTGTCTTATTGCTCGTTTGAGTATCAACGATAAAGAGCTCACCTGTTTTTTGGGTCACAAGTAGTTTGAGAGGGTCATTAGCTGTTTTTGGTAGCGCTGCCATTGCCCATGGCTCATTGAAGGTCGCAAACTCTTTAGTCGTAAATTCAGGTTTGTTGGTGCTTTTTTGCGCACTATTAGCAGCATCATCAGACGCTTTTATTGGTGGGGGCGTTGTATCAGTATTTAAGGTGGTTGAGTTAGAGCAAGCAGAGGCACTAAATAGTAATGCTACTATGCTCAAAGGTACATTGATACGTTTGGTAATGGTTGTCATCATATTCTCCCTATTGATCTGCTTTTATCTAATATAGCAAGTGAAAACACCGTCAAGGTACAAATTATGTTTTTAAATAAAAAAACCCCTTACCTGCTATTGCAAGTAAGGGGTCAGTTTTGTACTACACTTTAGCGTTATTAACTCATTCTAAGCTTATCAAAGGTGAGCTTATCATCTACATCTACGTCGACTTTGATAATGTCACCTGCGACAAA
>NZ_JBPYDC010001465.1:0-595 GCF_051847575.1 Psychrobacter sp. 1U2 | reverse complement strand
ACTGCACTGCTAACAATTCCTGATGCAGTATTAGAGCGACCCAGCGCACTGCTATCAACACCTAGTGCTGTATTACTAACCCCTATCGCACTGCTATTACGTGTTGATGCCTTGTTAGCAGCTCCTATTGCATTGCTAAAGTCATCCGATGCTTCATTATTGAAACCTATCGCACTACTAAATCTACCCGATACCGTATTGGAACGACCCAGCGCACTGCTTTTTTCACCCGATGCTGTGTTATTAGCCCCTAATGCACTGCTGTTTTCACCTGATGCCGTATTTCCAGAGCCCATTGCGCTGCTCCAACCGCCTGATGCCCTATTCTCGTTACCTACTGCACTACTATATTCTCCCGATGCAGTATTGCCACTGCCTACGGCACTGGTCCCAAAAAATGTCGCTGTATTGCTGTCACCGATAGCACTGCTTAAGGCACCACGTGCAGTATTGTTATAACCTACTGCACTGCTATAGTCACCTGATGCGTTGTTGTTACTACCTAATGCACTACCCCAACCACCCTCTGCGCTATTACCATTACCCACGGCACTGCTATTATAAAGACCGTTTGCAGTATTGTTATAGCCTACTG
>NZ_JBPYDC010001464.1:0-595 GCF_051847575.1 Psychrobacter sp. 1U2 | reverse complement strand
ATATGTTTTGCTGAACATTAGTAGCGCTCTGTAACGCACATACACACAAGTAATATCGCGACTGTTCATTTGAGAATAGAGGTTTTACTAAAGAGGGCTTATGATAACGTTGTCAGATTTTCAGGATCATCTATCACATAAAGCACCACTAAAACACTCTTCGCGTAAATATGGGGATGGACAAGAACAGCAGCTGGGTCGATGGGCAGCAAGTTTACCAACACAAACTGAAGCTCAGCAGGCCGTGCAAATAGAGCAGGTGTTGACTGAGCTTGCCGCAGCAGACTTAGATGACAAACTACGTCTTAAGCTTTTGACTATTGTTGCTTGTGCATCCGAGCGCTTGATCACCTCTTTGCACAAGCATTATCATTATGAGTTAGGAGCGCTTAGCAAGACGCAGCGAGTATATGTGGATCAAGTCAAATCACTATACTACTCGACCATACTGGCCTACGACAATATCATACAACGCAAGAGTCTGACTTTAACTAATCAGCGAGGTCCAACAACAGGCCGAGGTTGGACGCGTTTTTTGACGTTAGCTAAAACATCACCGCTTGTTTTGGCTGCTGCTATTTACCAGTCACTCACC
>NZ_JBPYDC010001463.1:0-595 GCF_051847575.1 Psychrobacter sp. 1U2 | reverse complement strand
ATGGTCTTGAGGGTTTGGGTCAATAAATAAAACGAGATGGCATAAAGCACACCCATAATCAGGGTTGGCACCAAACGCGTAAATTGCTCTGACTTGACTAAAAACGTCGTGCCAACCACTTCACAAATGATAGCAATCGCGAGATAACCGTAAGCAATAGTGGTAGGACTCATAATTAAATTACCTGTTTTAAATCAAGCATATTCTCTCGATTGAGCGTAAAAGGGCCAATAATAAAATGTATCAATACATTTTAAAGAAACCATACAGACGGTATTTTATACAAATATTCCAGTAATGTGAAGGGTAAGTTTTTATCATTTGTCATTTATACAGCAGATAACGACGTACATTTAAAATGAGCAGAGAAAAATACGCTTCTCAAATATTACGCGAGTTAAACAAAAAATAGAGTCATACCTAAACGTGGATGACTTTAATACCATCCAATAAACCGTTTAAATATCACTCTATTATTTTATATAGTAATGTAATTAGTTATATTTTATCTACAAAACTAAGCCAGCTCTAAGCTCATCTTAGGACCGAATGGCTCATAACGAACATTGTCTACTCCATGCTCGAGTTTCATCAG
>NZ_JBPYDC010001462.1:0-596 GCF_051847575.1 Psychrobacter sp. 1U2 | reverse complement strand
AGACCAACAGCAGCGACGGTCGGGTTTTGCGTACGGTTGCTACGTAAGGCGACCACCGTAGGCTCATCGAGCACTACCCCTTTATTAGGAATAAAAATTAAGGTGTTCGCAGTACCAAGGTCGATAGCGATATTATTCGATAAAAATCCAAACGGGTTCATTAATATATCCAGCGGCTTACAAATGAGATGACTGAGGCGATGCTTATTAGTATCAAGTAGAGAGCGGTTAAAGACTCAAACAAACAAAAACGTATCTTTGCGATAGGTTTGAATCATGCAATACTGACTAGAAACTAAAAGTGAGATAAATTATACCGATTTAGTCTCAAAAAAACATCGTTATTTACACTGTAAAGTAAGTATTATTTAATCAAAAAATAGACCCTAATAAATCAATTAAGTGATTTTTCAATAGCGTTTATCGCTATATCGTACTTTCGCCAAACAATGTGCGGCTACTTTACCGTATTTAGCAAGTTAATTGTTAGGCAATTGAAAATAAATCAATAACTGTATCGTCACAGTACCAGTTGTTTGTGATTATGCAGCAATCTAACACAGCGCTCTGTAAACTTAGGCCAGATGCTTTATAAT
>NZ_JBPYDC010001461.1:0-596 GCF_051847575.1 Psychrobacter sp. 1U2 | reverse complement strand
CAGGTAGCGCAGCAATCGGATTAAAACCTTGTCCCACCCAATTACTCAATAATAGCACACCGCATATAGCGACCAATAATAATACTGACTGCCATATTGATAAGATAGACTGCTCTTGCAAACCAAAATCCATGGCTTTACTGATATCAGCGCCATTATTTTTTCTGAATTTACTGGTAACTTTGTATAAAAACTCAGCGGCTGGTAGCGCTATGAATAAGCTGACAAATAATCCTGTAGCATAGGTAAGCAAATTAGAAGTCGCGGCAAAGGCAGTAATGGTCTCCTCTTGCGCTGGAACAGTCTCTGCTAGCGCTGCTGAACAGGCACCCATCATACTACCACTACCGATACCACAAGCCATTGCTAAAGCACGTATATCTAGAATGTCTAAAGAGGCAATGACCCCTGCCATAAGTGAAAAATAAATTGCTCCAAATAAAGTACCCATCACATAGACACCCATTACGCCGATACCTTCAGCGCTCTGAAGTCCATACTTATCAGCAATTAGCGCAATATTAGGCTCACGAGCAATTGAGTGAGTGGCACCAATAGACTCTCTTCCCATGCCAAACACCAATACAGCAACAGGC
>NZ_JBPYDC010001460.1:0-597 GCF_051847575.1 Psychrobacter sp. 1U2 | reverse complement strand
CAATCTCGCTATGAGCGCTTGATGGCATTACAACAAGACATCTCAGCACAAAAACTACAAGAAAAAGTCGGTAAGACTTTAACGGTATTGGTTGATGAGATTGATCATGAAGAAAATATTGCAATTTGCCGTAGTTATGCTGATGCACCAGAGATTGACGGTCATGTCTATGTAGATGATATTACCGCCAAAGTGAAAGTCGGGGCGTTCTTAACCGTCACTATCGATGATGCTAGCGAATATGACTTATTTGCCAGTTACCAAGGCTAATTAAACGTTACAAAAAGCGCTACATGAATTTTGAACATCGGTGTCCACTGAGTGACTAAATAAAAACTGGCACGGATTACCGATGAAAATTGCCCAATTGTGAGTAGTTTTTGCTACAATTAGCGCAATTTGGCCTACTAGCCTGTTTTGGACTATCAGTTCTAACCTGTGCTCCAATTCTATTGGTTTTAACCATTATTTAATGATAAATTTAACGATAAAAAGGTGCCCTCATGTCTGACAAAAACCCTCGTTTCTCGCGCATATTGCTCAAATTATCTGGTGAAGCCCTAGCTGGTGGCAAAGATATGGGGATTGATACTGAAG
>NZ_JBPYDC010001459.1:0-597 GCF_051847575.1 Psychrobacter sp. 1U2 | reverse complement strand
CCGTTTGGGCATGACTGTTGTAATCGACGATGAGCAAAAAGTCGTCGGTGTGTTCACAGATGGGGATTTGCGCCGTGGTTTGGAAAAACGCATTGATCTTGCAACACCCATACAAGACGTAATGAGTACTAATCCACGCCAAGTAAGTAAGTCAATGCGTGCATCTGATGCCTTAAGTGTCATGAATGAAAATGCAATCAGTCAACTACTAGTGATAGATGAAAAAGAGCATTTAGAAGCCATCATTACTGTGCATGATTTGCTACAAGCAGGTGTGAAATAAGCGCTTAGACTAAATAGGTTTCACATTTAAATAATAAGACTTTATAAGAGATAAATTATGCAAGACTTAATCGAAAGAGCAGGACAGGTTAAAATGTTGGTCTTGGACGTTGATGGTATCTTGTCAAACGGTCAGATTATCTATGATGCTAATGGTATTGAGACAAAAGCGTTTTCGGTACAAGATGGGGTCGGTATTAAGTCTTTGGCACGCTATGGTATTTTAACTGCTATTATTACTGGCCGTAGTAGCCCTATGGTCAATAAGCGTGCAGCAGAGACTGGCATCGATTATGTGGTGCAAGGTCGTGATGA
>NZ_JBPYDC010001458.1:0-597 GCF_051847575.1 Psychrobacter sp. 1U2 | reverse complement strand
AGCTATTACACCGCTTGCATACGGCTTTGCCGATGGATTAACGCCACCCTATACCCATGGTTACTACGCAGCTGGGCAGCGTCAGGAAATAAACGCCCGTGGCATGGTGACCACTAGTGTCAATCCTTTCGGGAGTGAATCGTATATTGAATATGATCAATATGACTTTCTTCCTATCAAGGCAATTAACCCTAGAGGGCTTACTATTCAGGCAGAGTATGATTACCGTACTTTGCAAATTGCCTTAATGATTGATGCCAATGGTAATCAAAGCCAAGCAAGCTATTCACCGTTGGGAATGTTACAAAGCATACAAGTTAACGCTAAAGCAGGGGAGAATGTCGGCGACCGAGTAGAGCAACCTAGCATACGGTATCGATATGATTTTAATGCTTTTGTTGATAGCCAAAAACAGGGGCAAAACCCCCAGCCAGTGTACGTGCATACCCTGCAACGCACTGAACATGCATGGCAGTTAATTGATGAAGAGAACGCCAAAAGAGCAGCAGCAAATCTAGCAGAAATGACAGAATCAGAAATCACTGATTTTTTCGACAACGAAGAAGATAAATACCCCGAACGCTTTATACAAATGCG
>NZ_JBPYDC010001457.1:0-597 GCF_051847575.1 Psychrobacter sp. 1U2 | reverse complement strand
AACCGCGTGCCGGTTATCTTAGATGGTGGTATCCGCCGTGGTATTGATATCGTCCGTGCCATAGCAATGGGTGCAGATGCGGTAGCAGTCGGTCGTCCGATGCTGTATGGCTTAGGTCTAGGCGGCGCGCAAGGTGTAGAGTCAGTTATTAACTTCCTAAACGTGGATTTAAAAACCACGATGCTATTATCAGGAGCAGCGAAATTGTCTGATTTGAATCCTGACTATATTGAGATCGTCGGACAAAATGAAGAATATAGTACGTTTGAAGGCTAGGAGCTTTTAAAACTACGACGGCTGAAGGTTTTAAACCTAACTTTTAGAGATGCGAAAAAAAGCGACCAGTTATGCTGGTGGCTCTTTTTTGGGTTTTTGGTTTGGTTGTATTACAGGTCAGAAAAAGAAAAAATTGGCCTCAATATCTGAATGCTTTAAAAGTGGAGAAATATGCGAGGCATGGGTCGGTTTTCTTTAATGGTTTTGCTCGGCGCTTCACTCAAGCATAGCTTTCGTCTTGCACTCGGGCAGAGCAGTACTCTGCTTAATCCTCGCTCACCCTCGCGCATACTCTTTCACCATATCGTTCTAATCGAATTC
>NZ_JBPYDC010001456.1:0-597 GCF_051847575.1 Psychrobacter sp. 1U2 | reverse complement strand
TATTGCATTCTGTAATTCATCCGTGGCTTTGGTGCATGGAATGAGCAGACCGATTGGCGCTTTTTTTCACGTACCGCATGGTTTATCAAATGCGATGCTATTGCCGACGATTACTGAATTTGGGATATCAGGTACTCCAGAGCGATATGCAGATTGTGCACGAGCACTAGGAGTGGCGAGCTTTAATGATAATGATGATCAAGCGAATATAAATTTGATTACGTATTTGAAAAATCTCAATATTGAGCTCAAGGTGCCTACATTGGAACAATTTGGCATTCAAAAAACTGATTTTGATGCGCTAATAAATACCATGTGTGAACAAGCATTTTCCTCAGGTTCGCCTAACAACAACCCCCGAATACCCAGTTTGGAAGAAATGGTTCAACTTTATACATTGTTATGGGCAGAAAGTAGCCCAGATGATGTTTCGACAAGCTAATAAAACTAAAGCTTACCATAGAAAAATTACGCTTAAGACCACACGACTATTTCACCCACTAATTTAACGAGAAGGTTAAGGATGACTATAAATAATGACGTATTACGTGAACGCATCAGCTTATTAGGATCATTTCTAGGGGACGCGATTTCTCG
>NZ_JBPYDC010001455.1:0-598 GCF_051847575.1 Psychrobacter sp. 1U2 | reverse complement strand
AAAGCCATGTGGAAATTGCAGTAGTAGTGGTGCTAGACAATCGGCTTCGATGAGCGGTGATAAAGCGTTAAAGAATGCTTGTGCATGTTCGGCAGTGCCTTTACATCCATGAGTGAAGTCTTGATGCAGCTTTACGGCAAACTTCAACTCGCTATCGGCTTGCTCATAAGCTTTATTAATCATACCAGCAAAGGCTTTTTGCCCGATAGGCGCATAAAAGGTGCTATTAATCTCAACCGCGCCATATTGCTTGGCATACTCTTGTAAGAAGTCCGTCTTTTTAGTGTCAGTTGGATACAGCGTACCTAGTAAGTCAGTATCGCTATAACCGCCAGTGCCGAGGTAAATACGCGGAATAGGGGTACTTTCCATGTTGACCACTCTTTGCTGTTTTTGATGATTACAGTTTTAACGGAGTTTTTAATCTATAGTCAAGATCAAATAAAACAGATACATGGTTTTATGACGTGTGACTGGTATAAATTTTCCTTGTTTGCTGTGCCTACGCCGACAGAGGCTGCAAAAAATTCATACCAGTCACGCTATATCGTTTCTACATTGAGTTGACTGTATTATTTTTTACGCGACCATAACCATT
>NZ_JBPYDC010001454.1:0-598 GCF_051847575.1 Psychrobacter sp. 1U2 | reverse complement strand
AACGATTTGCTATTAAAACTGGTAAAAGACGGTTATTTATCATTTGCGCGTGAGCTATTGCAAGAGCGCAAAATGATGGGATTGCCGCCTTATACCCATGCCGCGTTGATTCGCTGCGAAGGAAAAACTCTCGTCAGCACTAGGCAAGCACTCAAAGATGCCATATCTATTCTTCCAAATGCACACAACTTGGCAGTATTAGGCCCCATCGATGCACCTATGAGTAAAAAAAATAGTCGCTACCATGCGCAGCTGTTATTACTTGCCAAAGAGCGCCAGCAGCTCCACCATGTATTAAGTCACTGGTGGCAACCAGTACTGGCGCTACCCAGCGCTAAATACCTAAAACTGACTTTAGATATTGATCCCATTGGCTGGTAGGCTTACACCTCAAACTTATCACAGTTTACTCTTATTATTCTTAGGCTACTAAACGTATAGTCAATTCAAAATAACATGATTATAAATGGTTATAAATTGAAGAGTGCTACTGGAATGAATTTTGCGCAGCCTCTGTGATAACAGCACGCAAGGAAAATTTATACCAGTAGCACTATGTCATTTTTACAGTGAATCGACTATAGCTTACTGGCTTCAT
>NZ_JBPYDC010001453.1:0-598 GCF_051847575.1 Psychrobacter sp. 1U2 | reverse complement strand
TATCTTTAAGCTTACAACCTGTTAGATAAATCATACGTTTAGCAAGATCTACGATTTTGACAGGCTCTCCCATATCTAATACGAATACTTCACCACCTGTCGCCATCGCGCCCGCTTGAATCACCAAACTTGCCGCTTCAGGAATGGTCATAAAGTAACGAGTTAAATCTGGGTGAGTCACTGTAATCGGACCGCCCTGCTCAATTTGTTTGGTAAATAATGGAATTACCGACCCTGAAGAACCAAGTACATTTCCAAAACGCACCATACTAAAGCAGGTTTTACTATTAACTTGACTCAACCCTTGGCACACAAGCTCAGCTAGGCGTTTAGACGCACCCATAATATTAGTAGGTCTTACAGCTTTATCAGTAGAGATAAGCACAAAAGTCTCAACTTTGGCTTGCAATGCTGCATAAGCGCAGTGATAAGTCCCTTTAGAATTATTGATGACACCTTCAAAAGGATTGTGCTCAACAATAGGTACGTGCTTATATGCAGCAGCGTGATATACCGTATGAATCTTGTACTTTTTAAAGACTCTAATAAGTTTGTCTTCATTGGTCACATTGCCAATCATGGCAATGATTTGAATATC
>NZ_JBPYDC010001452.1:0-598 GCF_051847575.1 Psychrobacter sp. 1U2 | reverse complement strand
GAGCTTTAAAAACCTATGCGATAAGCGTGAAGGTACAGAGCAAGCGCTTGATTTTGATCGTTACTGGGCACAAGAAAACGAGCACAAAACAGAAGTTTATCACTTCATCGGCAAGGACATCGTGTACTTTCATGCGTTGTTTTGGCCGGCCATGTTAGCAGGTAGTGAGTTCCGTACCCCAACCGGCGTTTTTGCTCACGGCTTCTTAATGGTCAATGGCGAAAAAATGAGTAAGTCACGCGGCACCTTTATTAAAGCCGAAACTTACGCTGATCATTTACACCCTGAGTATTTGCGTTACTACTTCGCCAGCAAATTGTCTGATAAAGTCGAGGACATCAACCTTGATTTAGAAGACTTTATGCAAAAGGTCAACTCTGACTTGGTGGGTAAAGTGGTTAATATCGCCAGTCGCAGTGCCGGCTTTATTGTTAAAAAGTATGACGGGATGCTGTCGGACGTTTGCGTAGAGTCAACGCTGCTAGAAGATATTACCAAAACCGGTGATGAAATTGCTGCCGCTTATGAGAATCGCGAGTTCTCACGTGCCATGCGTTTGATTATGCAATGTGCGGATAAAGCCAATGAATATATTGAC
>NZ_JBPYDC010001451.1:0-598 GCF_051847575.1 Psychrobacter sp. 1U2 | reverse complement strand
TCATACTGTCAGTACGCTTATTGTGACGCGTTTTCAGTCCTTTAGACTTCTGACCCCAAGGGCTGGTTGGATGGCGACCTTTATTACGGCCTTCACCACCACCATGTGGGTGATCAACCGGGTTCATCGCAACACCACGAACCGTAGGACGAACACCGCGCCAACGTGAAGCACCAGCTTTACCAAGTGATTTCAGGTTGTTTTCAGTGTTAGAGACTTCACCGATAACTGCACGGCAATTAACGTGTACACGGCGAGTTTCACCAGAACGTAGACGAAGAATCGCATAAATACCATCACGACCTAGCAACTGAACACTAGCACCCGCAGAACGAGCCATCTGTGCACCTTTACCGATTTTAAGCTCGATATTGTGAATCACAGTACCCAATGGGATGTTTTTAAGCGGTAGGCAGTTACCTGGACGAATTGGTGAAGTTTCACCTGACATTACAGTGTCACCAACTGCTTGTTTTTTAGCAGCGATGATGTAACGACGTTCGCCATCAGCATATTTTAGTAATGCAATATGTGCAGTACGGTTAGGATCGTATTCGATACGCTCTACCGTTGCTGGAATATTGTCTTTAGTACGCTT
>NZ_JBPYDC010001450.1:0-598 GCF_051847575.1 Psychrobacter sp. 1U2 | reverse complement strand
CATGCGAGTCTGTCATTACTACTATATAAGGATAATTTTTTGAGTCACTTTACAACATTTACTGATCTACCACTTTTGGCGCCAACATTGCGGGCAATCAGTGATTTGGGCTTTACTGAATTAACGCCTATCCAAGCTCAAATATTACCCCATACTTTGGCACATCAAGATGCAATTGGACAAGCGCAAACGGGAACAGGAAAGACGGCAACTTTTTTGATTACCATCATGGAGGCCTTGCTTAAGCGTCCTTTTCAGGAAGAAGAAGAGCGTCACTTGGGAGAGCCGCGCGCAGTAATAATGGCACCGACACGTGAGCTTGCCCAGCAGATTTTTGACGATTGTATTGCTTTGACCAAATATACAGAATTACACAGCGTATGTATTATGGGTGGCACCAATTATGAGACTCAGCAGCACGAGCTCGAACGTCAGTATGTCGATATCTTGGTTGCAACACCGGGGCGTTTGATAGATCTTATGCATAAAGGCATGCTTTATTTGGATCGAGTAGAGGTGCTGGTATTAGACGAAGCGGATCGTATGCTTGATATGGGTTTTATCCCTGATATCAAGCGCTTAGTAGGTCGAATGCCAG
>NZ_JBPYDC010001449.1:0-598 GCF_051847575.1 Psychrobacter sp. 1U2 | reverse complement strand
ACCCCATCCATTAGCGTTTTTGCATAAGGTATCAAACTCGGCAACACCCCAAGCCCCAAACCATCCATTCCACCCCCAGCCCGACTATGCTTACCGCCTTTCTCCGCAAACTCTTTGGCCGCGATAGTAATATCAGCACCATCAAGGGTGATACTCGCACCCCCAGCTGTTATCGTCACTTTATTAGTTGCCACCACCTCAACTTCTTTGGTGGAGGAGGCAATGTTCACGTCCTGTTTAGCTGTGGCTTCAAGTTTGCCCGTATGGGCGGAGAGGGTAATCGTCTCTTTGGCATTGGTGAAGCTCACTTGACCATCGGCTATAACATTCAGTGCTTCATTGCTAATCTGCTGGTGAGACTCGCCACTACTGATCCTCATGTCTTGCTGAGTGGTAGTAATTATCTCACCCATTGTTCTATGAACGAGCGTGTCGCTACTCACATAGCTGATGTCGGCACTGCTATCTATTAAGGTAAGTGGCGTGGTTTGATGGGTTTGGGTTTGTTGCTCTTTGGCGATACTCTCTAATTGCGTTTTAACAGCTTTATGGTCGTTAACTTGTCGTCCAAGTCCGGTTGCCAACTGCTTGAGTCGCT
>NZ_JBPYDC010001448.1:0-598 GCF_051847575.1 Psychrobacter sp. 1U2 | reverse complement strand
AATCGTCACAACAAGAACCCAGCTAAAGACAACCCCAGTACAATTAACTATTGCTATGATAATGAAGTAAAACCAAATGCTCGCTTACAGTATCAGCTGTCTGAGCCGCAAACTATTGATTGTATGCTGACCGAGCTTGCTTCATACCAACAAAACCCTCTAACCGCACGCCAGCAATACTTTGCTTATAAAGCCCAAGCTTGGCTAAACTACGCTTCTTATGAGAACAGTATAAAAAGCCACTCATCTGCTGGCAGACAAGCATTAGAAGCTGCCGCTACTATTTTACAAAAGCTACAAAGTAATGCCGATGAGGAGCTACGTTTAACAACTGATATTCCATCGACATCTGCTTTGATGAGGCCTGATCTGTGGGCAATAATAAGTGCCTTGAAAGGTAGCGCTTCAACAAACAGTGATAACAAAATCATTGCTCCACGTGAGTTAGCATTTAGTGAAGTCGCTCTCATTTGGGCAGCAGCTGATCAATGTGCGCATGGTAGACGTGAGTCTGGTACGCATTTTCGGATGGCTGAGCGTTGGTTAGAGCAGGCACGTGAAGCCTACGTTAACGCTCATGATTCAAAGACCAACGTAG
>NZ_JBPYDC010001447.1:0-598 GCF_051847575.1 Psychrobacter sp. 1U2 | reverse complement strand
GACGTGTCACATCACGAGAGCTATCCACAGGCAGGCTATTGATAAATGGTTGCGGATATTCACTAGACCAATTGGGCTGTCCATTTTTGGCAAAAACATCGGGTATCTGATTATCATAAATACGATTAAGAGTCTCTTGCGTTAATATCAAGGATTCACTACGTGAAAGTACGCCATGTTCACCAATTTCCCCCAATGTCAAGCCGGTATATTTATTACCATCATAAAAATTAAGAGAATGACCGATTAGCTGTTTATTAATTTGTTCACCCTCAACGGCTTGTTCAATTTGGAGAAGGGTCTGCGGCGTTGGTATTATTAACTCATAATGTTTAGATTCTGCGAGTCGGTCTACGATATAAACATGCTCGTCATCACGTTGTGCAAAAGAGCTTTGAACAAAGGTAGCAAGGTAATCTTCTGTCTGACTAAACTTATCTATCCAGCCTTTTGGACAGGCAACTTGCCAGCTTCTTTGCGGTTGACCATAATTATCATAATCGTTAGTGAAACTAAACTGGGTCATCGGCTCATCACCGCGCTCCCACTGTGTGGTTCGACTGGCTACAGAGAAAGGAAAATATATGCGTTGTCTATC
>NZ_JBPYDC010001446.1:0-598 GCF_051847575.1 Psychrobacter sp. 1U2 | reverse complement strand
CTTACGGTGCTCTTTCACCCCTTCTAACTCGATGTCATTTACATCACCGATTTTGATGAGCAGTTTTTCTAATTTTTTGACCCCTTGATAAGTGACGCGCTCTTGCTCATCTGACCAACCTTTGGATACCAGCACATTACGCACTGCTTTAATCGTACCACTAGAGCCAACCACACTACTCCAGCCTGTCTTTTGATATTGGCCATTAATAGCCAGTACTTCTTTGCGAGCTGCGACGATAGCACGATTAAAATTCTCTTTAGTAATTTGCCCATCCGCAAAAAATCTCTTTGTGAAAGCCACACAACCCATCTGTAAGCTTTCAGTCAATAATGGATCAAATCCTTGTCCGATAATAAACTCAGTAGAGCCGCCACCGATATCAATAACCAAACGCTTATCACTACTAGCATTGGTGTGAGAAACACCAAGATATATCAGTCGCGCCTCTTCACGTCCAGAGATGATTTCAATCGGCTTAGGTAGTATCTCATTAGCGCGTTTTATAAACTCATTGGCATTCTTCGCTTGACGCAGAGCATTTGTCGCAACGACACGTATGCGCGAAGGAGAGACTGAGTCAAGGCGTGCAACGAAG
>NZ_JBPYDC010001445.1:0-598 GCF_051847575.1 Psychrobacter sp. 1U2 | reverse complement strand
TTATCAGAGCAACTGCTCAAAGTAATGCAATTGGATGAGCGCTGTGCTGTTTTGGTATGTCCCGATGACGTCTCACGCAGTAAGCCGGATCCAGAGCCGATGTATATGGCCCTAGAAAAGCTTGGAATACCCCGTGGCGCTGCTGGTTGCGTGGTTTATGTAGGCGATCATATACGTGACATAGACGCTGGTAGGGCTGCTGGTATGTCGACGATTTTGGCCGCTTATGGGTATATCCCTCCTGAAGATCAAAACAACTTAAAAAGCTGGGGCGCAGACCATATTATCGATACGCCCAAGCAATTGAGCAAATTGTTATTATCCCCCAGCAAGTTTGAATATATATAATTTAAGCGTATTGGTTTGGATATTTCTGGTCAGTGATA
The DNA here is from genome assembly GCF_051847575.1 of Psychrobacter sp. 1U2. Classification (NCBI taxonomy): domain Bacteria; kingdom Pseudomonadati; phylum Pseudomonadota; class Gammaproteobacteria; order Moraxellales; family Moraxellaceae; genus Psychrobacter; species Psychrobacter sp. 1U2. The sequence goes on along the minus strand of NZ_JBPYDC010001445.1, from coordinate 212 downwards.
TCCAACCAGTCTGAGATATTCCAAACATAAACTTTATTATAAATAGATAAGTAGTGGACGAACCTATGAGCGACAATGTGAATCAACCTCTAAGCCATGATGATATTCGTACTTTTGAGCCGCAGGATAATTGTCTAAATGGTAAAACCATCTTAGTGACAGGGGCAGGGGATGGTATCGGACGTATCGCTGCGTTGACCTATGCGCGCTAT
>NZ_JBPYDC010001444.1:0-598 GCF_051847575.1 Psychrobacter sp. 1U2 | reverse complement strand
CATCTGGAATATCAGGGTTGTCCGTTTGCGTATAGCCATCAAAATCTGGGCCTAAGCTCCAGTTGGTTGCCTCAAAAGCGACTACAGGCATAATACTGTCGAACGATTCTTGATCGCTACAACAGCCTACGCCAAGTGGCTTATAAGGCTCGGTTTCGCCCGGAGGAATGATCGCTGGGTTTACTTGCAAGCCAAGATTAAGCTCGTTTGCAATACGCAGCGCCGCTTCACGTAATTTGACATTGGCTGCAATCTCATTGCCATCATCGTCATAACTATTGTCCCCAGCGTTAGCATACATATTATCGCCTGTGAGCAAGCTATCCAAATTAATCATACCAATAGCATTGTCAATCTCATCTTGGCTTAAGCTTGCGACAAATGCTTTAGAGCCTTGCAGGCCACCTTCTTCAGAGCCAAACGCTATAAATTTAATCGTATCTGCGGTATTGACTCCGTTAAAATGATAGACTAGTTCACTTAGTACGCCAGAGCCTGAGGCATTGTCGTCTAATCCTTCAAGATCGATATAGTTGGGATACTGCGTCGCTGAATCATAGTGAGCGCCTACGTATAAAGTACGTCCGGTATTTTTTGT
>NZ_JBPYDC010001443.1:0-599 GCF_051847575.1 Psychrobacter sp. 1U2 | reverse complement strand
AGATACCAATGGTGTGAGCGCAGGTGCAGGAGATCGTCCAGTGACTGACTATGCCACTGAAGCTGGGCAATGTACCAGTGGTGATATCGTCAATGATGACGCCAGTATATGTGAACGTCGCGGTAATTTTTTAAAGGCGGCGACTCAGCTATTGGTTGATGACTTAACAGCGATGGAAGCTGAGTGGCAACCTGATAGCGAAAATACTTTACGTAGTGATCTTATAGCGCGTAAAAATGATAATGCTTTACGTCAAATCATGTATCAAATGGGCAGCTTAGCACTGGGTGAGCTGGCTTCTGAGCGCATACAGGTAGCGTTTGTGACTGGGTCAACAGAAGACGAGCACGAATGCTTTAGTGATTTGACTCACTTAAGTTATGCCAATAATGCACGTGGTATCCAAAATGTATTCAGTGGTAGCTATCAAACAGTCACTGGCGAAACCGTTGGGGGTTACGGTATTCATCAGTATCTTATTGATAACGGACACTCAGACGCCGCTGATAAATTGGCCATTGACTTTATCAAAGTAGAAGATGCTTTTAATTTCATCGTTAAAAAAGGCGAAGAAGAAGGCATTAAGGTTGATCAAATGA
>NZ_JBPYDC010001442.1:0-599 GCF_051847575.1 Psychrobacter sp. 1U2 | reverse complement strand
GGTGATGCACATTTTGAAGCCAACTCTAAAGCGCCTGAAAAACGCAAAGAAAAAGAGATGACTGAAGAGCTGGCCGATGAATCTGAACAAGATAACGCAACAGCAACGAAAGCTGATGTAGATGACCAGAGTCAAAGCCAACCGGCACAGTCAAACGCTACATCAGCAGCAGATTCGCTGACAGAGTCAAATAACGTGACTGCCAAAGAAAAATCGATCAGCCCTGTAACCAATAGTCAAGAGAATGCCATTGCATCCTCTAAAGCCGCTAATAAAGTTACTGAGACGACAAAGCCCGCGCAAAAAGTGTCAGGCTCAGTCGCTGCATTAAAAGCCAACGCTAATGGTAGTGGCAGTGCACCCAAAAACAAGAAAGGGTCGTTGGATCCAAACCGTCTACCTGACACGGATAAAAATACTACTGCTGATAAAGAGACTGCTGCTAAGACTGACACCGTCGAGATAAAAGCTGATGACAGTTCAGATAAGCAGTAAAAGCGTTTAGCTTAGTAAGAGTATTTTGTTCTAAGGCAATAGAAAAACCCCAGCTTATAATAGCTGGGGTTTTTTATATCTATTAGTTTAATAGTTGCTCGTTA
>NZ_JBPYDC010001441.1:0-600 GCF_051847575.1 Psychrobacter sp. 1U2 | reverse complement strand
AGATAAAACCTTGTTGTCGACGCTTGATGAGGCACTATGGACTCAAGATGAGACAAGCTTTATCCCGCACCAATGCCTTGCAACTTTAACTAACGCTATTCCTGACGATAATGCTACTAAAGCAAATAATAAAATGTCAGCACCGGTTTTATTAGGTAGCTATATGCCTGCTGATTTTAACGGTATCGTACTTAATACCACGCTACATCCAGTCAACGACTTTATGGCAGTGACTAGCAACGCTAAGCCCACTCGGGTCCTTGAGTTGATCAAGCCTGATACAACCAGTGTGCAAGAAGGGCGTCATAAATATAAGCACTATAAACAGTTAGGCTATGAATTGACACACTTCAAAGTATAATTGACCAATCTTAAAGCTATAGAACACCCTCTCTTATTGTCTTCATTCTTGTGTAATAAATCTTCTAAATAGACTGATTGAGAAAAAATTAGTTTGCCTATACTTACCTGCTTATTTTCTCTTATTCATTGTATTTTTAACTTTGTATCATTGTTATTGTCGCTCTTATAGTCAACTAATAATCACTATTAGGTGAATAAGTTAAAAAATGCTACTATCTGTCGTCTCGTTTTTTATTG
>NZ_JBPYDC010001440.1:0-600 GCF_051847575.1 Psychrobacter sp. 1U2 | reverse complement strand
CTGAATAGAGGCACCTAAACGATTGAGCTCAGGAACATGCATATAGCGATTTTCAAAGATGTTTTCGATAATGGTGCTTGTCCCATCTGCCAGACAACAAATTGCCATCAATTGAGCTTGCATGTCTGTGGGAAACCCAGGATGTGGCTGGGTACGAATATCAACAGGATGCGGACGTCCTGTCATCTGTGCACGTATCCAGTCCTCACCCGTTGTAATCGTCGCACCCATTGCCTCAAACTTCTCTAGCACCGGATATAGTAGTGCTGCATTGGTTTTTTTGGTCAGTACATCTCCGCGAGTCATCAAGGCGCCTGCTTAATACGAGCCCGTTTCAATGCGATCAGGGACCACTGAGTACTCACAACCTTGTAAGCACTCTACCCCTTCAATAGTCATGGTCGCTGTACCAATACCGCTAATCTTAGCGCCCATTGCAACCAGCATATTGGCCAAATCAACCACCTCCGGCTCAAGTGCGCAGTTACCTAAGACGGTCGTGCCTTTGGCTAGTGCCGCTGCCATGATGACGTTTTCGGTACCACCAACGGTGATCATATCAAAAGAGAAGTTACAACCAATCAGCCTGCCACCTTTAGG
>NZ_JBPYDC010001439.1:0-600 GCF_051847575.1 Psychrobacter sp. 1U2 | reverse complement strand
TGGGTAAATCTGATTGGGATATGCCGCCGACTGGCTATGTAGCCGAATGGGTTGAGAGTGATGATGACCGTCCATGGCCGCCTTTAGGTTAGGCTAACTGTAAATTTATTTTTGATAATCTTTCGCAGCCAGTTAACCTTAAGACTACTATTCCACAACATTACATTATACAAATACGTATAATAATTGTTAGGATATTAGTGAGTAGAACATTCCATTAAATACAGTCTAATAAGGAAAATAAAATGGTTAATAATACGGATTACGTTGGAACGCTATTTGATAATAGTGAGTCAAACCCAGGCAAAATTACTTTAGCCTTTACGATGGCAGGTGTCGCGCTTAAAAAAGGTCACTCTGCATCAGTGATACTGATGGTAGACGCGGTACACCTAGCATTGCCGAACGCTTTGGATAACGTCGATATTGGCGATCCGTTCGACCCTGCTAAGGATTTGCTAGAAGCGTTTGTAGAGAAAGGTGGTAACGTCTTAGTCTGCGGTGCCTGTATGAAACACGGCGGTGTGGAAGAGTCAGACATCGATAAGCGCTTTACCGTCATCAGCGGCGATGATGTGGTTGAGCTATTGATGAATGCGA
>NZ_JBPYDC010001438.1:0-600 GCF_051847575.1 Psychrobacter sp. 1U2 | reverse complement strand
CACCTTTAGCGGTAAGCTGGCCTCTGACAGCGACATCTATTATCGGCTTGAGGTGAGCACCCAAACCGGCTCCGGCGGTTATGACCTTATGGGGCTCACTCGCCAGCAAGTCATCGATGATGTACTCGAGCAGTATCAAGCATATCTGACATTTTTGAGCATGCCTGTCTCAAAATAAAAGCCGAGGTTAAACGCTTATTTTGTAGGTTGGGTGTTGCAAGCGCCACCCAACCTACGAGATATTGGTGCACCAAATGTGCTTTATAACCTTATTGTTTTACATGGGTAGGTTGGAGCCGAGGCACAAGACCTAACATTTTGTTGATTTTAATTAACGGTTTAATGTCGTAAGCCACCTAATATAAAGACTAAAAATTCCAACGTACGCTTTTAAACACGCCTTCTGCATTTGCGCCAGTATTTTATTCTTCTTCTGTACAGACCTCTATGAGCAAAAAGGCACCATCAACATTCGATAAGCACTCTAATCACCTAAACTGTAACCCGCCTTTTATCACTCAAATAAATCAAGTACAGCGCCCCTGCCAGCAATCCTAACGCCGCTGTGCGTTTGATATCAAGTGGCAACTGACCATTGCC
>NZ_JBPYDC010001437.1:0-600 GCF_051847575.1 Psychrobacter sp. 1U2 | reverse complement strand
TTGATAAACAGCAATGGGTTGTATTAATACTGACCATTTTATTTTGTGGGGGTACGCTACTTTTGCGTGATGATATTTATCTGCGTTGGAAATCGCCGATTATCAACGGTATCTTTGCGTTAACGCTGATTATCAGTGCTGCGATTAATAAACCCTTGATGCAGCTTGCCATGAAAGAGGTCTTTTCGCTTACTATGAGTGGCTGGAAAAAGCTTACTATCGCTTGGGCACTGTTCTTCGCCTTTATGGGCTTTTTACATTATATCACGGCATTCACGATGTCTGATGAGGCATGGATTAACTTTAAGACCTATGGCTGGATTCCGATTATGCTGGTGTTTGTTGTCGCTCAATTTGCGGTATTAAAAAAGCATTTAAATCCAGCTTTAACTGATAAGTCTGCAAAATAAAAAAGTATTGCGATAATAACCAACCCTTATTGTCAAATTGACATTATCATTATAAATCATCATTTTTTATTTTTACTATTCATAAAGGAAGGGTCATGTCCTTATTTGCCATCATCGGTCACGACGTCGCCAATAGTACAGCACAGCGTCAAATCACCCGCGCTGAACATGTTGAGCGCTTACAGCGGTT
>NZ_JBPYDC010001436.1:0-601 GCF_051847575.1 Psychrobacter sp. 1U2 | reverse complement strand
GGATGACGTACATGATAGTACAAATACTGCATATCAACCTGCTGAACATCAAAAAGGAACGTATTGTGCTCAGCGGTTAGCTCAATAGGTTGAGTGATAGCGGCGGCAATAGGAGCGTATTCAGCCCTATTAGGTAGCACGACTTTGATAGCATGATTGGGTGTGTCCGTATCAATTTGCGCTTGCAGACGCTCAAACACCGCTTGCCAGACTTTTGCAGGCGCATGAGTGCTTTTTTGATAGAGCTTTTCGCTTTGCATCGCGCGCGCTAAGGACTGAATAAGCTCTTGACCGTCATCCTGCTCATTGTTTCTTTCAACATTATTTTCATAGCTAGAATTGGTAGATAAAGAGTCGGGCTGTACAAATACTTCATCTGCAAAGGGTAGCGCTGGATGGCGCGTTACAAGCCATTTCTCAATCAGTTCAGGTAGATAACGTTGCACTTGAGCAGTTAAATCAGCCTGCGCATCTTTTTGAGCATTTTTAAGAGGATCCCACTGCCATTGCACTTCACCGCGCAAAAACTGCAATAGCTCGCTGACCGGATTAGCAGGCAGATGCTCGTGGATATCGGTTAGACGCTGACCATTATAAAAAA
>NZ_JBPYDC010001435.1:0-601 GCF_051847575.1 Psychrobacter sp. 1U2 | reverse complement strand
CTTCTGTCGGCTTTGATCAACGCTTCGCTCGTCATGATATCGAAGGCTCGATTGCTCATGCAACCATGCTCAAAAAATGTGACATTTTGACAGCTGATGAAGTTGCAACCATCATTGAAGGTCTACAGCAGGTCTTACGCGAAATTGAAGCAGGAACGTTTAACTGGTCAATCACGCTCGAAGACGTACACATGAATGTTGAATCACGCTTGACGAATATCGTTGGAGCGGTCGGCAAAAAACTACATACAGGACGTAGCCGTAATGACCAGGTTGCAACCGATATACGCTTATGGCTACGCGAAGAGACTGACAATATTATCGCGCTGTTAGTACGTTTGCAAAGTGGCCTACTTAGCCTAGCTGAACAACATACTGATACGATCATGCCAGGCTTTACTCATTTGCAAACTGCACAGCCAGTAAGCTTCGGTCATCATGTGCTGGCGTGGTTTGAGATGCTCTACCGCGATACGGAACGTCTTGTCGATACGCGCCGCCGTATCAACCAGATGCCACTTGGTAGTGCTGCTCTTGCTGGTACCACCTTCCCAATTGATCGTACTATTACCGCTGAGCTGCTAGGTTTTGAAGGTATTTG
>NZ_JBPYDC010001434.1:0-601 GCF_051847575.1 Psychrobacter sp. 1U2 | reverse complement strand
AGCTGCATTGCGAGCAGGTAAGAAACCAAAGACGACCCCGATAAGCGTCGAGCAAACAAAAGCTGCAATGATAGACGTTGGTGAGTAAATAACTTTAAAACTATCACCGCCTACATTATTGATTAATTCGCCGATAGCAAATGCTACTCCAATACCTAATAACCCGCCTAAAATACAGACGAGTACAGCCTCGATCAAAAACTGCTGCATAATGTCACTTTGACGTGCGCCGACTGCCATCCGCACCCCAATCTCGTTGGTACGCTCAGTGACTGACACCAGCATGATATTCATCACACCAATTCCACCAACTACTAAAGAGATAATAGCAATAGATGAGATTAACAAAGTCATCGCTGTGGTAGTAGATTCAATGGTTTGGCGAATAGAGTCTGAATTAATTATACGAAAATCATCGGTGCCATGACGACTTATCATCAATTGGGAGATGGCGGACTCAGCAGCTGAAGAAGAGATATTATCATCGATTAATGCCACAAAGCTCTCAATGTAGGCACTGCCTTTAATACGTGACATCATCGTTGTATACGGCATATACAGCGTTGGTGAATCAACACCACGTCTAAAGCCACTATTGTTA
>NZ_JBPYDC010001433.1:0-601 GCF_051847575.1 Psychrobacter sp. 1U2 | reverse complement strand
ATTAGGATCTTGAGCGTCAGTAGGAATAGAGTAAAAGCGCATTCCTTTTGCCCCTGCCATCACCGCAGCGTTGTCTTTATAAGCAGATAAGATACCTTGTGGATTGGATTGATACGTGTTTTTAATCATTTGGAACAAGGATTTTGGCTGTACCTCACCATCGACTGTCCACTGGGCATTAAAAATCTTATGACGGCAATGCTCTGAGTTGGCCTGTGCAAACATCATCAGCTCAACGTCAGTTGGATTGCGCTTAAGCTCATTGACGTAAGCATTCATCAGATAATCAATATCTTCACTCGATAACGCAAAGCCAAACTCTGTGTTGGCTGACTCTAGTGCTGACTGACCTTGCCCAATCACATCGATATGATTGAGCGAAGCTGGGGCTTCATCGTCAAACAATTTATCTACATCATTTAAGTCATAAACCAAGCTCTGGGTCATGCGGTCAAACAACAATTGCTCAGCGGCAGCAGGCAATGTTGTACTTACTTCACCGTCTGTTGTTCCATCAAGGGTTAGCGTATAAACAATCACCCGCTCGACACGATTGATCTTAATGTCACAGTTATTAAAAATATCGGTCGCTTTACTGGCC
>NZ_JBPYDC010001432.1:0-601 GCF_051847575.1 Psychrobacter sp. 1U2 | reverse complement strand
AAAAGCGTTCTTGACAGTATAAATTTGGTTGACAAGAAGTTGGTATGCATAAGTTATTCGGTTAGAAAAATATTAATAATATTCGCTTAAGTGCATAATAATAATTAAGAACTGTCCAGTCATATTTAAGAAATAAAGTGCTTTAAGTGTTGTCTTAGTGTGAGAAAGCCATTACTATTCAAATTAGGAGACCGTTTAAATAATAGGTATGGAAGGAGATTATCCTGACCTACTGATTATAGTGACGGTAAAACAACGAGGACGTTTGGAGATATATAATGCGCACTACCTTTCATTTAAAAACACTTGCGGTAGCAATCGCAACGCTTTCTGTAGCCAGCGTAACAAGCGCTGCTGGCCTTGATCGCTCGGGTCAAGATGTCACAGCTTTCTTCCAAGATGGCGTTTATGCCGAAGCTGTCTATACTTACATTGATGCTGACGTTAGTGGTAGAGATAGCGCAAATAATGTGCCTAGCAGTAATACTTATGTTGAAGGTGGTGACACTGGTGATATTGCTGAATCTTATGATTTTTTCCGTTATGGCGTAAAAGCAGATATCAATGATACCTTTAGTATCGGTCTTTTATATGATGAGCC
>NZ_JBPYDC010001431.1:0-602 GCF_051847575.1 Psychrobacter sp. 1U2 | reverse complement strand
TACCAATCAATGAGTCATAATAGCTAGGGATCTCATAGCCGGGATATAAATGCGAATCAAAGCGTACGCCAGCTCCACTAGGTGCGTATAGCTGTGTAATTTTGCCAGGCGAGGGCATAAAAGTTACTGGGTCTTCAGCATTAATACGACATTCAATTGCATGACCTTGAATTTCAATCTCATCTTGACGATAAGATAAGCCGTAACCTGCAGCGATTTTGAGTTGTTCAACCACCACGTCGATACCAGTGATCATTTCAGTCACAGGGTGCTCAACCTGTACCCGCGTATTCATCTCAATAAAGAAAAATTCGTTATTTTCAAACAAAAACTCAAACGTACCAGCGCCGCGATATTCAACCAGCTCACATGCTTTAACACAAGCTTGTAGTATTGGTTCACGGACATCATCCGGAATATCAGGAGCAGGTGCTTCTTCTAACACCTTTTGGTGACGACGTTGTAGTGAGCAGTCACGATCATAAAGATGAATGGCATTACCATTACCATCGCCCAGTACTTGGATCTCAACGTGGCGCGGGTTTTGTAAGTAACGCTCCATATAGACAGTATCATCACCGAACCATAGCTCCGCTTCTTGT
>NZ_JBPYDC010001430.1:0-602 GCF_051847575.1 Psychrobacter sp. 1U2 | reverse complement strand
GATAAAAGAATGTAACAGACTGGTTTTACATATATTATTCGTTGTTCGATTATTCAAGAGATGGGCAGACAAACAGTGAAAAAATCATATCAAGAAAGAATATTTTTAATAAAATCTATATTAATAATTAGGTAATAATATTAATTATCTAAAAGATAGGTTCTGAAAGAAGTATAATTTTTGACTTATCAATAGTGATAGTTGTAATCATAACAATATTTATCATAAATTTAGGGGATGTATTATGAAATGGCGAGGCAGACGAGGGAGCTCTAACGTTCGTACCAGTAGTGGCGGTGGAAAAATGATCGGTGGCGGTATTGGCGGCATCATTATAGCTGGTATCTTGTGGTTAGTTTTTGGCGTAAATCCAATGACTGCTCTACAGACTGGTCAAGTGATAACAGGTGGTGGTACCAGTACCTCAACTGAACCAGCCACAAGTGACGATCGTGATACACAGTTTGTTAAGGTAGTACTGGCTGACACAGAAGAGGTTTGGCATCAAGTATTTAATGAAGGTGGTCAAACTTACCAAGAGCCTTCACTTATCCTCTTTAATGGTCAAGTAAGCTCAGCTTGTGGGAGCGTGACCGCAGCGA
>NZ_JBPYDC010001429.1:0-602 GCF_051847575.1 Psychrobacter sp. 1U2 | reverse complement strand
CAACCAATATCAGCGCCGTTCGGATCTGGTGCCAAACTTGGTGAAAGTTGTGCAACAATATGCAGACCAAGAGCAAGAGGTGTTCACTCAGGTGGCAGAAGCGCGTTCGCGTGCAGGTAGCATTAATATAACGCCAGAAGTACTCAATGACCCACAAGCGATGGAACGTTATGCTGAAGCCCAAGCTCAGATGGGGGGAGCATTGTCACGTCTGATGGCAGTGTCCGAACGTTACCCTGAGCTCAAATCCGACGCTTTGTTTCAAGACTTGCAGGCACAGTTAGAAGGGACTGAAAACCGTATTACAGTAGCTCGTAATCGTTATATTCAAGAAGTGCAAGGCTACAATACAACGGTACGACAATTCCCAACTAATATCACAGCCAAAGTGTTCGGTATGGATACTAAGCCGAACTTTACTGTTGCTAATGAAGAAGAGATCTCGACCGCACCTACGGTTGATTTTGGAGATGATGAAGCTACTGCACAATAAAGCCAGCGTTTTGGGTCAAAAAGCGGCGTTTAGTAGTAGCTTTACTCGCTATCTATGATTAGTCGCTACTAACAAAGGCGTGAAAAAAGACTCCTATTTATAATAAGTC
>NZ_JBPYDC010001428.1:0-602 GCF_051847575.1 Psychrobacter sp. 1U2 | reverse complement strand
ATGTGCCCAAAGAATAGCTGTCATTTATTCTAAACATTTTGTTTTCGTTATGGAAACAAATTTTTTTACTTACTCTCACTCAGCAAATCGCTGATCAGTTTGATATATCCATTATGGGTTGAACATCTCTTAAGTACATAAACCTCACCAATACATTTTCAGACAAGGCTAGGCCTTGTACCATATATGCTTATGTTATTAGTGGTTTAATATAATTGTCCTAACATACAAAAATTTGATAGTGGCGCAGTCAAAAAAAGCAAGACTGCCATAGTTTGACAATCTTGCTTTTAATGTTTTTATTTTTGTAGCTTGCCCAGTTACTTAAAGGACATTAACTACGCTTTCATCATGCCTTATCGTCTTCTTCACGACGTAGCCCGTCTTGCCATTTAGAGCCTTGCGTAGAAACGTTTTCTCCCTCGCTACTCTCATGACCATTGTGGTCATTTAGATGCCCATCATCTGTGTCTAGTTGAGTATTAATACCTCTACTATGATTGTAACTCATGCGTTCGCTAAGCGTCGACTCAGCGTCACGACTACGATGATCAAGTGCTTCAGCTTCAGGGTTCGCTTCCTCAAAGTCAGTCTGTGCAGTG
>NZ_JBPYDC010001427.1:0-603 GCF_051847575.1 Psychrobacter sp. 1U2 | reverse complement strand
CAAGTAAAAGAATATGATGGTAAGCTCAATGTAAATAGTGAGCATGGTAAGATGACACGTTTTGTCATTACGCTGCCTAACGCTTAATTAAGGATAATAAATACGTTATGTATAAACTAATGATTGTTGATGATTCCAATATCATTCGAAACCGCATCCAGCGGGCTTATGACTCAGGAAATTTTATGTTGGTTGCGACGGCAACCAGCGGTGTTCAAGCTATTGAGAAGTTCAATACGCATCGTCCTGATGTCATTACTATGGATTTAACCATGCCACAGATGGATGGTCTTGAATGCATTGAAAAGATCATCGCTATTGATCCTGATGTACGAATTTTGGTGGTATCGGCATTGTCAGATAAATCTACGGGCATCGAAGCATTATCGCTTGGTGCTAGTGGGTTTTTATGTAAACCTTTTTCAGAAGAAGATCTCGTAGAGTCTTTGTATGAGCTGGTACAAGACTAATATCATCCAACGACCTAAGCAGATGTCATTATGAAAGAACAAAAGCTACAAATTTTTTTGAACATTATTAGTAACTATTTTAATCAGTTCGGAGGTTCAGAGCTCATCGCTGATACGCCTTATTTGTTAGAAA
>NZ_JBPYDC010001426.1:0-603 GCF_051847575.1 Psychrobacter sp. 1U2 | reverse complement strand
AAGCATTTTGCAGTGATAAATAAGCGTTGATGTTGATAAAAATATAAAACATATTAATGAAAATATACAAAAGAAAATAAGGTATTATTGATTAGATTAACTTTATTTTGACGGTGAATTTATAAGATTATTTTTGTGATGTTAAAATTTTAGCTATGTCTATTTATACTAAAGAGGACTGACAATTGGGTTCTATATCACTATGAAATCTACCATTGAATTACTCGAAGACACTGACTTTCCTGCTATTAAAAGACGAGGACTTACTGTCCTACAAGTTAATATGGGTTATCTATGTAATATGTCTTGTGTACATTGTCATGTTGCAGCCAGTCCGTACCGAACGGAGATGATGTCGCGTGAGCTGATTGAGCTCATTCCGCAAGTGCTGCAAGCGCAAGATATCGATACGCTTGATTTGACCGGCGGTGCTCCTGAGATGCACAAAGACTTTAAATATTTGGTCAAGGCGGCACGCAAGCTTGGTGTCAAAGTCATTGATCGTTGTAACTTGACGATCTTGATGGAAGAGGGATATGAAGATATGGCGCAGTTTTTGGCAGATAACGAGGTCGAAGTGGTCGCCTCATTGCCGTGTTATTC
>NZ_JBPYDC010001425.1:0-603 GCF_051847575.1 Psychrobacter sp. 1U2 | reverse complement strand
CAGCAAGCGGCTCAAGATTTTTTATCTCGCCTAGACATTGATACTGTTACTGACACTCAAAAATATCTATTTTGTGATACCAGTTTGTTTGAGCTAATGGTTTATTCAAATTGGTATTATGGCGACTGTCCTCTTGCGCTAAAACAAGCCGCACTGGCGCATCATTATGATTTAATACTGCTAACAGACGTTGATATTCCTTGGGTTGCGGATGACTTGCGAGATAGTCCGTATGAGCGTGAAGAGATTAGCGCTTATTTTGAGAGCCAATTAAATAAATATAATAAACGTTTTAGACGTATTGGCGGGAATAGAGATGAGCGAGTTCGACAAGTGATTAATTACTTAAGATATTTGTGATTTTTGCTTAGGCTATTTTATTCTCCGTTGATTTAGCCAATAATCGTTCACCCTTCATTTTCACCCTCAAACGCCCTTTTATTAGGAATTTTCTTGAAAGCCACGCTATACACGATAATTGCTTTGATAGCCTTTGCTGCAAACTCTCTGCTTTGTAGAATGGCGCTCGCTGAGGGTTATATTGATCCTTGGAACTTTACTATTATTCGCCTGTTAGGTGGTGCTATCTGCCTTGCAATAATC
>NZ_JBPYDC010001424.1:0-604 GCF_051847575.1 Psychrobacter sp. 1U2 | reverse complement strand
TCATGATAGAAGGTGGCTAAATGCAAAGAAGCCAAACGTTCTACAACGTTTGGCTTCTTTGTGTTAGATATGCCGTCCTAAAGGTAGGTTTAGATGACGAATAAAAACTATTGCTCTAGCTGAGCCATGACATCAGCAGAGAAGTTTACGTTGCTATAAACCTCTTGTACATCATCTATATCTTCTAACATATCAATCATTTTCATGACTTTTTCGGCATCATCGACATTGTCTATTTCAGCAATGGTGGATGGCGACATGGTCACCTCAGCATTGTCAGAGACCAATCCAGCTGCATTAAGGGCATCTTTGACTTGGCCGAAATTGTCTACATCGGTAATAACGAGTAGTGATGTTCCGTCATTTTCAATATCAAGAGCGCCTGCATCTAGTGCAGTGAGCATGACTTCATCTTCTAAGCTTACGTCATCAAAAGTGATTTCACCGCGCTTAGTAAATAAATAAGCAACTGAACCTGAAGTACCCAAATTACCATCGAATTTGGTAAAGGCATGACGTACTTCACTGACGGTACGATTGACATTGTCAGTCATCGTCTCGACCAATACAGCGACACCGCCCACACCATAGCCTTCATAGCTAA
>NZ_JBPYDC010001423.1:0-604 GCF_051847575.1 Psychrobacter sp. 1U2 | reverse complement strand
TTATTGGTTCATCAATATTTCTATATATCGTTGCATTTCTTGCAGTAATGGCCGTTGGAGGTTATCTGACGTATCATACAAGTGCAAAAAGAAAGCAGCATCGTAAAGACAAGCGAGATAGAGACAACTTAAATTGATGTAGCCCAATTTTATACCAAAAAAGCCGTTTTCTCTTATACGAGAAAACGGCTTTTTTAATGGCTGTCATATAGTCGTTCCACTATAAAACAAACACAGTATTACCAATCAATTGACGATCCGAGACTATTTTGTTCTGCTTGCTTTGCAACATATAAAGCAACTGCTGCATCAAAACTGGCTGCACCCACAGACTTAAATAGTGTTACCCCAGCAGACTTAGTCACCTCTTTTTTTAGCGCTCCAGTTACCAACGCTTGTAGATCACCACTGAGATCATCCCATGTCCAGGTACAATCAGAATTATCATGTGCTTGAATCAAATCACCTGCTTCGTGACGGCTACCGGCCAAATCATCAACGACGACCATGCTACTATTTGCAACGACATCGTTACCGATCTCTTTCATTGTCGCTTGATAAGCCCCTACTGCATTGATATGTGCATCTGTTTTAATTTGATCAA
>NZ_JBPYDC010001422.1:0-604 GCF_051847575.1 Psychrobacter sp. 1U2 | reverse complement strand
AGTAGTGTAACTACTGCCGTTACAAGCGCGTATGGCAGGCGTAGTATTGATTGCAATTGAAGACTAGGCGTGTAATAAAAAAACTGGCACACTGTGCTCATTGGTTATTAGTACTATTTTGTTGAGAGTTGAAGCGATATTAAACAAACAAGCAGCTGATAACTGACGGTTAGATCACTACTAAATATTGTTATAATTATATAGTTGTATACTTACGATATTCATAGGCTTATTGCGATAACTCACACTGCACATGATCTTGTGCAATAGATGAACACAACAAAAACGCGATGATCTAACTTTTATATTCATTGATATTTTATTTTTACTACGAGAGGAAAAATCATGACTTTATCTACTAAAGTAAAATCTACTACAGTAAAACAAAAAATGATGAGCGGTGCATTGACTGGTGTATTAATGACTACGTTAGGTGTTGCAGCCCCAATGGTAGCATTGACTCAGTCTGCCACAGCGGCCCCTGCTGACAATTTGGTCGCAGCCAAACGCTTAAACAAGCTGTTAACCAATACTAAAAGCATGACTGCCAACTTCACTCAAACGACTAAAGGCGCAACCAATGGCACGTTTAAAGGTTCGATGA
>NZ_JBPYDC010001421.1:0-605 GCF_051847575.1 Psychrobacter sp. 1U2 | reverse complement strand
GGTGATCCGGTTACCGCAGAGGATTTCGCTTATAGTATGCGTCGTTTGGTCGATCCAAATACAGCGTCCCCTTATTCAAGCTATTTGGTTGATGCCAAAGTAAAAGGCGCTGATCAAATCGTCGCGGGCGCTGCTGGTACTGAGACGCTAGGCGTAGAAGCCATCGACGATAAGACGCTACAAGTGACACTAACAGAACCAGTACCGTACTTCCCCGATATGCTGATTCATAACTCAGTCAAACCAGTACATCAAAAGACCGTCGAAGAGTTTGGCGATAAGTGGACAGACCCTACTAATATCGTAGTCAATGGTCCTTATACAGTCAGTAAATGGCAGATCAATGACGAGCTGGTGCTGTCGCGTAATTCTGAGTATTATGATGACGCCAATACTACGCTTGATACGATTACTATGTTACCGATTCCCTCTAGCGTGACTGATGTATCGCGCTATCAAGCAGGTGAGGTTGATGTAACCTATAATGAGATTCCAACCGAGCAGTTTAACTCTTTGCAAACAGATTATGGAAAAGAGCTGAGAGTATCGCCTTACCTTTGTACTTACTATTATGAATTTAATACCGTAAAACCGCCTTTCGATGA
>NZ_JBPYDC010001420.1:0-605 GCF_051847575.1 Psychrobacter sp. 1U2 | reverse complement strand
CTGGGCTAAAGGTCGCGGCTAAGTTATCGCCGCCAGACTCTACTAACACTAGCTCTAGATTAGGATGACGCGTTTGCAAATCATCGATTGCGGCCAGATTCATAGAAGCGTCTTCGCGGATGGCCGTATGCGGACAGCCGCCTGTTTCCACACCAAGAATACGATCAGCAGGCAAGGCGTCGTGCTTAAGTAAAAAGTCAGCATCTTCACGGGTGTAGATATCGTTGGTAACCACGGCAATGTCGTAGTGATCTTTTAAGGCGCTACATAACTGGCGTAATAAGGCCGTTTTGCCAGAACCAACTGGTCCACCGACACCTACTCTTAAACAATGTTTCATGGCTATTTTTCCTTATATATTAGTCAAAATGTATGAGTCAAAGCGGTTATAAAATCGAAGAGGTTATAGCATTAAAGCGATCGTAAATAAAAAACGATTAGCTTCTAAATAATCTTGAATATTGGGTTTCGTGCTGGGCACTACCGAGCGCTAAGCCCGGTAAAATCGGACCTAACTGCTCATCGGTTAAAGCCAGCGCGGTATCAACGGCAGCGACCAGTTGCGGGCGTAGTTGCTCGTTTAAACGCTGTGCGGCAGTATGACC
>NZ_JBPYDC010001419.1:0-605 GCF_051847575.1 Psychrobacter sp. 1U2 | reverse complement strand
ATAAGACTATATAGCACCACTTGCGGGCTGTTGTATCCAAGTAGTATTAATGCTGCAGCACCAGCGACAAACATAATGGTTAATACTGGCTTTAGATGAAATTTATCAGCCAGCACACCGCCACCAATAGCACCGATCATCCCGCCAATATTAAGTGCAAATAAGAACAGCATACTAGCACCTAGCGAGTAACCTGCTTGAATCATCAGCTTCGGCAACCAGCTGGCAAGAGCATATACCATTAATAAGCACATAAAGAAGGCCACCCAAAACATAATGGTAGTAAAGCCACGATTCTTTAGAAATAGCGCTTTGATAGGAGCGTCATCACCTTTGGTTGGTTCATCTAAGATTAAGTTGGTCGAAGCCGTGATGGTCTCTTGTGGTGCAAGTTTGCGGACGATTTTTTTGGCTTCATCATGTCTTTTTTCTTTGACCAAATACATTAAGGACTCAGGAAGCATTTTCCAGATAATTGGCAATAGCAGGGTAGGTATTCCTGCAATATAAAACATAATCTCCCAACCGTAATCTACCACCAAAAACGAGCCTAATAATGCTGATGCCATTCCGCCTATCGCGTAACCACTAAACATAATAGCGAC
>NZ_JBPYDC010001418.1:0-605 GCF_051847575.1 Psychrobacter sp. 1U2 | reverse complement strand
GAACTTGGATGCCACAATTTTTAGAGAACTATTTTCGTGGCAATGATATTTTTTTGCATGATATCTCTCATCCCGTGATACAGTTTGATAATCATCAGTTAGAGCAAATATTGATTAATTTAATCAACAATGGTTTGCGTTATTGCGGTCTTGTACATCCGCATGCTTATGCTGAGGTGGAAATATATTGCGTGCAGAACGATGTTATAATCGATGTTTTAAATGAAGGTGAAAAAATCGCTCCAGCTGATGTAGAGCGCTTATTTGATCCGTTTTTTACTACCGATAAAGCAGGTACGGGACTGGGGCTTTACTTGTCTCAGGCCTTCAGCGAAGCCAATCATGCCAGGCTACTGTATGTCGCTGAACACGAAAAGACCTGTTTTCGCTTAATCACACCCATGGGCTCTTGTTCAGAAGTAGTATGGGATGACGAATATTAAGGTTCAAGGTGTCAATGATGCATCTACTGCTAATACATTGATTTTGACCCATAGTCAGTACAACACATGTGTGCAATTAATAAAAGATAAAAAGTCTTACAGATAAAGGTTTTTTATTTATAATGAATATTCGTTCAATCCCTTGTATCAATTAAGCAATAA
>NZ_JBPYDC010001417.1:0-606 GCF_051847575.1 Psychrobacter sp. 1U2 | reverse complement strand
ACGTATCAGTTGGATTTGACACCCGCAGAAGTGCAGCAAATTATATTGCATGTATGGGAAACCAAGGATTTAGATATTCTTTATTATTTCACCACAGATAACTGTGCTTCTGAGATTTTACGGTTGATTGATGTCGTGCGCCCTGAGCAGGATTTGCTCAGTCAATTGCCCTATGTCGTTATTCCTTCCGACGTGATTCAACTGCTAAATAAAGAAGCCATATTAGCAAATGCCCGTTACACACCAGCTGACAGTACCGTACGTCAAGCTGAGCTGAATAAAGCCAAAGCAGCAGCGCTTGGTTATCAGAAACTGTCTAAAGATGACGCTCTTGATATTAAATCAGCAGAGCGCAATTTGGCATCAAGTATATCTGCTGGTGATGCTGACCCAAAAACGATTATAGATCATGGCATTGTCGCCTCAGATAATAACCCTATCGACAGGCATCCTTTGCAAGTGGCTCAAATTGGTATTGGGCAGCGCGGTGACAACAGCTATGTTGATGTTGGGTTACGTCTAGGCTTTCATGACACCCTTGATCGGGCGTCAGGATTTTCACAGTTCTTTAATTTAGAAGCGCTCGCCACTACGCTGCGCTTTTAT
>NZ_JBPYDC010001416.1:0-606 GCF_051847575.1 Psychrobacter sp. 1U2 | reverse complement strand
CCCAGCATGTGATAGCCGTCAATAACACCACTAAAATGGTAATCGGCGTAGAGGCTAAGCTGGTAATTAAAATAAAAAAATGTATGACGCCAGCTTCATTTAACAAGCTCATCTGCTGCGAGACCAAGAGATCGAGCGCGACTATAGCGTCGGAGGTAACCACATCTTCAACCAATCCCACGAATACCGCTGCTATATAGACCATCAGCAAGAACAAGATAGTCAGTGGCAAGCCATAAAAATGTTCAACGTGTAGTCGCTGCCAAAAAAACTGATAAAGCTTTGGCTGGCTATTTTTTAAGTGAATCAGTCGCTTATCCACGCCAAAATACTGCTCAAACTTGCGCCAATATCTCTTGGCTAGTATAAAGACGGGTTTGCCATAGCGAATGACAACATATTGCAATGCCCATAAAACTACGATAACGACTAATAGTAGAATACTTAATAAAAATAGCGGCGGCTGGGTTTGTAGAACAGTAATCACACCTAGCCCTCAAGAGTTTGTGGTCATAGTGCTAGGAGATAAAATCGCTGCTAGCGGCTCAGCGCTTAGTAGCCCTTCGCGTCTGACCAGCTCTGCCACGCCTAAGCCACTGTCCAAAG
>NZ_JBPYDC010001415.1:0-606 GCF_051847575.1 Psychrobacter sp. 1U2 | reverse complement strand
AGACGTTGCTACCACCAGATAGCACAAACAATGAGGAATTAAGTTCACTATCGTCTGTATAACTTGCCATAAAATGGTCTAACTGTGCCTCGCTTGTCAAAGTCACTACAGTGTCAGCGATGCAAGCGAGCGCCATTGTGTTGGCGTAAGACAGATCATGCAAGCAATCGTACTGAGCATTAGGAGCATGGTGCAAATCTGTAGTCATAACACGACCTATTAGACAAATAAATAAAAAACATCAAAGCAGTAGCCAGGTATAAGCTAGACTTTAATACGCTGGCTATTATAAGGGATATACGGTATAAAAGCAGATAAAATGCTTAAGTTTTAGTGCTTGGTATCGTGATGCTGAGAAATCTAAATCTCCCTTACATGGCTTTCCAGCTTTCAATCCATGCTTTGGCGCTCGATTCAACACGTTCAATGACGTCTTCAAAATCATCTCCATCACCCTTATAAGGATCTGGAACGTCGTCGCCGCCATAAGTAGGATCTTCTTCGCTAAATAATGCCAATTTAGCTAGAGGCGCTTGCGATGTATTATTAATACTATCTTTTAATGCTTGCAGGTCAGCCAAGTTCTGAGCATCCATTGCTAGAATC
>NZ_JBPYDC010001414.1:0-606 GCF_051847575.1 Psychrobacter sp. 1U2 | reverse complement strand
ATATCGCAAAGTGGGATGGCAAAGTGAATGGTAAAGACAGTGGTGGAGAATAAAGTAAGTAGAATACTTTAAGTAAAAAAGTCGGTCGCTAAGTGACTAAAATACACTTAGCGACTGGCTTTTTTAGGGTTATCTTAAACTATCAATAACAACGATCAGCTCGATAAAAACCTCAGTGCTAGTCGTCGTTTTGTAATTCCGTCAACGGATGCGTGATACTATTATTGTGCGTAACCACGATCGCTTCATCGATGATACGTTGGCTGACACCACGCTTACGCAGAGTTTCGATGAAAACTTCATCATGCGCTAAAGTATAATCTTGATGATCACGGTCAAGACCTTGGCGAATATACAAGCGGATTAGCCCTTGAATACGTTTGAACCCAAGCTCTGATGAGGTTGCCTCTAGTAGCTCAATCATCTCTTCAGAAAGACGAATGCTGACTGGGCGCATGATTTTTTGCGGATGATCAGAGAACTTATTTTTTATGCGTACAGGTATCATAATAAACCATTACTTTTAGTGACTAAAAACAAAGAACTTCAACGAGAATGATAGTAGCTATTCATTTGCAATAAGTGCTTGAAGTCGTTACTTATAAA
>NZ_JBPYDC010001413.1:0-606 GCF_051847575.1 Psychrobacter sp. 1U2 | reverse complement strand
AAGCAAGCCACTGATGAGCTTGCTCAGTTACAAAAACTGTCTCTGGCTAATAGTAATAAGCAAACCTTGGATAAACAGCAAAGCACTCAACCTGCGCCGTTGTTTGTCATCGAACACCAAAGCGTCGTACCGCCATTACAAAAGCAGCTATCAGGTAGTGATAAGCCTAAGTCAAATGGCGATAAGGCTAAGCATCATCAACAGCCTGAGCAAAAAAAGACCGTCACCAAAAATGTATCGGTCAATAAAGAAGCGCATCAACCGATGCAAAAAGAAGTCAAACCATCGTCATCTACTACAAAAGAAAAGACCACCCAAACGATAGCAAGAACACCTGCGCTCGTCAGTATGAATAACGAGCCAATACCGCATAAGCGTCGACGCCGTACGCCCAGTGTTGCTAGTAGTGCTAGTAATGAGCCTGCATCAAAAACTGCTACCAAGTACGCCAAAAAAGCGCCTAAGCCAGCAACTCAGTCTAATGGAAAAGCTAATACTAAAGTTGAGAAAACGGTAGAGCATGCCGAAGCTACGGCAGGAAACAAGTCAGAAAACAAGGCAAGTACTAATAAAGCAACTACGCCTGCGAAAGCGAGAAAACCAGCT
>NZ_JBPYDC010001412.1:0-606 GCF_051847575.1 Psychrobacter sp. 1U2 | reverse complement strand
CCCAACCTTTTGCATCAACCGCGCGGAATGCTGCAAGGCTCAACGCTTGCAAATGCTTTTCGTCAGCATCGCTCAAACCACACGGAATATAATAACTGGTATCGTTACGGTTGTATTTTGCTTCGAAGTCATAAAAATTGGTAATGTCGGCAGGCTCAAGACGTATCACTGGATAAGCTTCGTCATCGATAACAACAATCGTAAACTCGCGTCCAGTAATCCAGCGTTCCGCCATTACTGCATCACCGCACTGTACTGCCGTTGCGTATGCTGCAGGCAACTCGTCAAGGTTATTGACTTTCGTCATGCCAATACTTGAACCTTCATGAACGGGCTTAATAATCAAAGGTAGCCCTAGCATGTTGACGACTTGCTGCCAGTCAGTATTAGCCGTTAGTAATGAGAATGGCGCTGTCGATAAGCCGCAGCCCTGCCACAATTGCTTGGTACGTACTTTATCCATGCCAAGTGCCGATGCTAAAATTCCTGAACCTGTCTGCGGGATATCAAACCATTGCAACACGCCTTGTAACAATCCATCTTCGCCGCCGCGACCATGCAACACGTTAAACACTCGATCATAATCACGTAGCTCGGTAATATCTT
>NZ_JBPYDC010001411.1:0-606 GCF_051847575.1 Psychrobacter sp. 1U2 | reverse complement strand
AAACACGGGGGTCTTGGTTTATGTCAACATCTGTGAGCATAAGCTGGAAATTGTCGCAGATCGTGGTATTAGCGCTCATGTCAGTCCTACAGTATGGCGTGCGATGTGTGACAAAGCAGTGACGGGCATTGCCAACAAAAAGTCAGAAGAAAGCTTAAGTGATCTACTAGATGAGATAGGACAACTATTGCGTCAGTATTACCACTTAGAGCATGACCCAGCAGGTAATGAGCTGTCTGATACGGTAGTCTTTTTAAAGTAGCTTCCACAAAATTATAGATAAGCAATTAAAGATAAGGAAATACTATGATTGATCTCATAAAAAAACTACCAAAGGCTGAATTGCATCTACATATTGAAGGTTCATTAGAGCCTGAGCTTATGTTTAGGCTGGCTAAAAAAAACAACATAGATATTCCTTATAAAGACATAGAGGACGTACGTAACGCTTATAATTTCACCAATCTACAGACTTTTTTAGATATTTATTACGCTGGTGCCAATGTACTTATCACAAGAGACGATTTTTATGATTTGACTTGGGAGTATATTTTAAAATGTGTTGAAGACAATGTTATTCATACTGAGATATTCTTTGACCCTCAG
>NZ_JBPYDC010001410.1:0-607 GCF_051847575.1 Psychrobacter sp. 1U2 | reverse complement strand
AGTTCATCAGCCGTTGCGTGACAGTGGCTGGAGTGGTTATTGGATTGATGCAGCAAGCACTTTGCGCATGGAAGATGACAGCATCATCATCCTTGATCCAGTGAACCGTAGTGTCATCGATAATGCACTGGCTCATGGCAAAAAGGATTTTATTGGCGGCAACTGTACAGTATCACTAATGCTAATGGCTATCGGTGAACTGTTTAATAAAGGCTGGGTCGAATGGGTCAGCGCCATGACGTATCAAGCAGCTAGCGGCTCGGGCGCAAACAATATGCGCGAGCTTATCAATGGTATGGGCGTCTTGCATGATGCAGTTAAAGATGAGCTGGCTGATCCTGCCAGCGCCATTCTGGACATCGATAAAAAAATTGCGCAGACCCAGCGCGCAGATAACTTTCCTAAGCAATATTTTGGCGTACCGCTCGCAGGCAGTTTGATCCCTTATATCGATGCTCAGTTAGACAACAAGCAATCCCGTGAAGAGTGGAAAGGTGGTGTTGAAACCAACAAGATCCTTGGCAACTCTGAAGCTGACAATATCGCTATTGACGGTATGTGTGTGCGCATTGGCGCCATGCGCTGCCACGCTCAAGGCTTAACCATC
>NZ_JBPYDC010001409.1:0-607 GCF_051847575.1 Psychrobacter sp. 1U2 | reverse complement strand
GCTAATCTATTTCGTTTTTATCTTCATTCATTACTTGTTTAGGGAATATTATGCTATCTCATTGGGTACGAGCCATCTTGCAAGCCACGGTTTATGACGTTGCTATTCAAACGCCACTTGAGGCTGCACCCAAGCTGACCCAGCGTTTTACCAATGATATTCGACTTAAACGTGAAGACTTACAACCGGTTAAATCCTTTAAATTGCGCGGGGCTTATAACCGCATTAGTCAATTAAGCGATGAGCAAAAAGCGCGCGGCGTCATTTGCGCTTCAGCAGGCAACCATGCGCAAGGCGTTGCTTACTCTGCACGCAAATTAGCGTTGAACAACATCATCGTTATGCCAACGACCACACCGGATATCAAAGTCGATGCGGTGAAAGCGCTTGGCGGTAATGTCGACTTGCACGGCGACAGCTTCGATCAAGCCAACCGTTATGCAATTGATCGTGCTGAGCGTGAAGGCTTAACTTTTATCCCACCTTACGATGATGAATTGGTCATTGCCGGCCAAGGTACTATCGGACTTGAGCTGACGCAGCAGTGGCGCAATATGGATTATGTTTTCGTTGCGGTAGGCGGTGGCGGTTTGATTTCTGGCGTTGC
>NZ_JBPYDC010001408.1:0-607 GCF_051847575.1 Psychrobacter sp. 1U2 | reverse complement strand
CAGCCTGAGCCTTTGGTGTTTCCTAAGTCGGCTATGAGTAATTCATTTGTAGATGATAATGAGGAAGAACTCGAAGAAATTCACTTCGCTATTGAAGTAATTGAGTTCAACCATAAAGAAGATTCAATAAGTAATTATGGTTCAGAAGGTAACCCTAGCAATATTGCAGTCGATGAATACAATAATGATGGAGATTATTTAGGTAGCTATAATCTAGCAGATAAACCTAGTGATCTATTGGTTTCTGATTCAACTTGGTATAAAGAAAAAGGTATTGGAAATCAGCTCTCTGCTCTTGCGTCAGATTCATATAACGAAGCTGTTGATACTGTAACTTCATATTGGGGTGGCACTAAAAAGAAAGGGAAAGAGTTTGGTGAAAACACGGTCAATGTTGCCAAGCATACTAAAAATGCTATGATTATAAACCTTGGCGTTATAGAAGCTGGATTAAAGGATTTTCCTCAAAGAACTAAGGCCTCAGCAGCAACTGCCATGTTGCGATTTGGCCAAAGATCAAACGTAGATTTTGTGTACATATCAGGTGGCGGCGGCGTTAAGCATTTTGGCATTGATATGGGAATGTCTGTAAATGTTCATAACGGGA
>NZ_JBPYDC010001407.1:0-607 GCF_051847575.1 Psychrobacter sp. 1U2 | reverse complement strand
CCACCAGCACCACGTGGTTTGCCGCAAATCGAAGTTACCTTTGATATCAACGCCGACGGTATCATGAATATCTCAGCGACTGATAAAGGTACTGGTAAAGCACAAAGTATTCAGATCAAAGCGGATTCTGGTTTGTCTGATGAAGAAGTCGAACAAATGGTACAAGACGCAGAAGCAAATGCTGCTGAAGACGAGAAGTTTGCCAACTTGGCACAAGTACGTAATGAAGCTGATGGTCGTATCCATGCGGTTCAAAAAGCATTGAAAGAAGCAGAAGATAAAGTCACTGACGAAGAAAAATCATCAGTAGAAGCGGCTATCTCTGAGCTTGAAACGGCGACCAAAGAAGATGATCATGATGACATCAAAGCCAAGCTTGAAGCGTTAGACAATGCTTTCTTGCCAATCAGCCAAAAGATCTACGGTGAGGCTGGCGCAGGTGCAGAAGGTATGGACCCAGGTCAGTTCCAGCAAGAAACTGAATCAGCGGATGCAAGCCAAGCCAATGATGATGTAGTCGATGCTGAGTTTACTGAAGTAGACGAAGACAAAAAATAATACCAAACCCAAAAACGCGATTAGCCGTCAAACTCGCTTAGTCTACTCA
>NZ_JBPYDC010001406.1:0-607 GCF_051847575.1 Psychrobacter sp. 1U2 | reverse complement strand
GTTTACGCTTACTACCAATGCTAATGGACAAGTATCTTTTGCATCTGGTCAAAAAAGAGGTACCTTGCCCCCTACGCCTACCTTTACCAATATTCTAAAAGAAACCTCTACCAACCCCAATAACCAAAACACGTATGCTTCTCTCAATACCAGCACCGTTATCCCTAATAACGGTAGCTACGTCAGCTATGGGATTGAAAACTCAAAAAGCAATTATGTAGTCGCAGTTAGGAATGCAGAGTCTGTAACTTTAACGTACGAAGGTATCATGAAAGGCAATAGTGCTATTGAGGCCGATGTAGTTGGTGAAAGTTATAATGAGTGGATTAGCTTTGGAGTAGAGAGCGAACCATATTACTATGTTTTTTCTGGTATAGTATTTGGTGACAATGGCGGTATTACTGCTGCAGAGGCAGATGCTAGTAACGCAAACATAACAAGCGGTGCCTACAGCAACAAACCTAATTATTTCAATGGTCTATTTAACAGCGCTTCTGAATCTGGTATTGCTGGTAGCATAGTCAAAATAGTCAATAACTGTGATAACCCAACCATAACTTACGCCACACAATCTGTAGAAAAGTCCGGCAACGCTATTGGCAAATAT
>NZ_JBPYDC010001405.1:0-607 GCF_051847575.1 Psychrobacter sp. 1U2 | reverse complement strand
ACTATGTAAGAGCACGATCAAAGCATCATAAGCCTCCTCATCTAGGTACCTTTGATGTAGGTATGTCCATTCCGCAGTGGCGGCCTGATCACGTACCAGATACCCGTATCGACAAGTTCACTTTTTTTATGGTGCTTGTCATACTTTTTAGTATCGCTGTGCCTTTGATACTTTTCCCCGAGCAGGGAAAAATATGGGTCGGGATAGCACGTAGCTTTGTCAGTGATAACTTTGGTTTTGCCTATTTAGCTTTTGGCGTCCTTGCCATGTTGTTCGTCATTTACATCGTGATTTCTGATATTGGCAAGATCAAACTAGGCCGTCCAGAAGAAACCGCTGAGTTCTCCGATGCCTCTTGGGCGTCGATGTTGTTCTGCGGTGGTATTGGAGCCAGTATTCTGTACTGGGGTCTGATTGAGTGGGCGTATTATTATCAAAGCCCTCCTTTTAACATAGCAGGCGGCACGCCGGATGCCATTCGCTGGGCGACTACCTACGGTATCTTTCACTGGGGGCCTGTCGCTTGGGCTATCTATTTAGTACCTGCTATACCTATCGCTTACTTTTATTATGTGCGCCAGACGCCGGTACTTAAAGTTAGCCAAAC
>NZ_JBPYDC010001404.1:0-608 GCF_051847575.1 Psychrobacter sp. 1U2 | reverse complement strand
GAATATATGAAATATTATAAGTAGAGATAGTCATGGCAGTTGATTTTAGTAATACCTTGATAGTTGCAATTTCTGCAACAGCGCTATTTGATTTATCAGAATCAGAAAACCATTTATTGCAATTGTTGCAACAAAGGCCTGATAATGCCGTCAAAGAATTTCGTGATTATATGGCAGTACGTGAGAATGATGATTTGAACATAGGTGCAGGTTATCCGCTCATTCAGGCTCTTCTTAATTTAAACAACTACAATCAGCCACCAATAGATTCAGATGTTGAAGCCCCTTTAGTAGAAGTTGTTATTGTCTCAAAAAGTAGCCCTGATACTGGTATTCAAGTACTCAATGCCATACGCGCTCATGGACTAAATATATCACGTTCAGCTTTTATCTCTGGCAGTCCGGTTGCACCTTATATTGCAGATTTTAAAGTAGACCTATTTTTGACTACCAATCGTGACGACGCGCAACAAGTTGCAGATGCTAATATCTGTGCTTGTGCGATACTTGATGCCACGCCTGTAGATACCTATGAGCTTGATACTGAGCAGTTGCGTATAGCTTTTGATGGCGATGCTGTACTGTTTGACGATTCAGGAGAGTTGTTA
>NZ_JBPYDC010001403.1:0-608 GCF_051847575.1 Psychrobacter sp. 1U2 | reverse complement strand
AGAACTCAATCGTCGATTACTATAAGCAATACGTACCATTAGATCCGCAAGATGATATTTGTCGTGGTCAATCATTGTCTTTGACCTCCCATACATCAAACATTAATGACGTTAAAAACTCGTCTTTAACTCAGTCTATAACACTAAATATGACTATGCCAACTGCCAAATATAGTATTGGTCATAACACCATAAAACATCTCATCAACTAAGTTATGGCTCTATAGAGATCTGTAAAACAAAAAAAGCCGACATTATGTCGGCTTTTCAATATCAGTTGTTTCGTTATTTATTCATAGTAAACGGTATTATCTATGATGAAATAAAGCTTAAATGAGTACAACCGAGTCTTAACGGTTTTTACGAGGAAGCTTCTCTGGTAAATAGCAACGTAGATAAGCAATAGACGCTGTGGTAGCTTCTTGTAGATAGTTATCTGTGATTCGTTCATGACGACGATAAGACAAAGTAAATACACCATTGATAATACTGTAAGTTACTAATAGTATATCTTGTATGTCTTCAAACTTTGGCATCTCATAGCGTTCTGATAGACGCTTATACACTAGCTCAACAATTTGATGATCCATGTCTTCACCAAAACCATC
>NZ_JBPYDC010001402.1:0-609 GCF_051847575.1 Psychrobacter sp. 1U2 | reverse complement strand
GTGGCGGTCAGCAGGGCGGTCCCAAAGATGTGAACCCGCAACAAATGGCGAAGCAAATGGGCCTTGATCCCAATAATATGCCTAGCACCGACGAGATGCAAAAACAGATGCAAGAGCTGCAAAACCAGACGCCTAAGAATTTTAAAAAGCGTTTTTAATAGACCAGTGACAAGTTTCTGTTATTGTAAGTTTTCTTTTTGATGAAAACCCAAAGCTAAGGCAGTTTTGGGTTTTTTTTATGAAAACTGTAGGCAAATTTTTTGATGAATAAAGTATGAAAAACGTAGAAAGTCATAAAATGGCTTATTCTAAATGCTATGATAGGCCCAATTTTATTTGGGTGTTTTTGATATAGTCGTCCAAAGTGAAATTGTTATAAGTTTAAACGTGCTACTGGTATAAATTTTACTTGCGTACTGTTGTCTCAGAGGTGGCGCAAAATTCATCCCAGCAGCGCTAATCTATTCTTAGATCTAATCGATTATAGTTGATTTTTTATAGAAGTAGTATAAGTTTAAACTGTTATAAAGCAACCGAGTGTAGAGGTAATACTGCAAACGAGACGCTATAATATCTTATAGCGGACTGACTATAGTGCCAAAAGTATAA
>NZ_JBPYDC010001401.1:0-609 GCF_051847575.1 Psychrobacter sp. 1U2 | reverse complement strand
ATCGCGCCCATGCAGGCACTTGTTCGGCGTGCCGTGATGTGACACCGACGACGTCATGGGAGCAATCTGAAGATAAAAGAGCGGTTGCTCAGCGTTCATGATTACAAGGTTAATCAGGTAATTGTGATTACCGGTGTAACGTATTTACTAAGCCAAAATTGCGCTAGTGTATCATCAAAAATTTTCATTAAATGATGAAAAATTAAGGACTAAAATTATCATGGCTCTTCCCACCCTTAGAATACGCATGCGTCGCAAGTACTACCGCCTAGTCTTTACAGGACTCATGGCACTGATGATGTCGCTTATTATCTCGACTGCGTTGATACTGGTCAAAACAGGCTATAGTGATCATTTCTTCGCTGATCTACTGGGGTCATGGGGGCTGGCATTTATATTCGCTTGGCCAAGTGCTTATGTTTGCGCGTATCTGGTGCAGGAGCATATACTTAGTCGGATTGAATTTTATTGAGTAGTCTCAACCTTGTTTTTTAAACAAGCTACCCTATGATTGATCGTTCCCTCCAGTACTGGCTCGATCTGCGCGCACTCTGCGTCAGCGAGCGGACAACGGGTGCGAAACACACAGCCAGATGGCGGATGAATAGG
>NZ_JBPYDC010001400.1:0-609 GCF_051847575.1 Psychrobacter sp. 1U2 | reverse complement strand
AAAGTTGTAGGCTGGGTTTTTAACCCAGCATTGTAATTTTGCAAAATCTCAAATCTGGGTTAAAAACCCAGCCTACGCTAACTACGCTAACAAATTTAATGGGTTGAGCCATTAGATAATGAGTAGTAAATATAAGCAATAATAAAAAGATAAGAGTATCTGTTATGAGCCATCAAGACATAAAACCCCAAGACAGTTTAGATAAGAATCTTCAAGTTCTGCCTCTCAAACCTGTGCAAGGCACTCCAGAAGCGAGTGGGCAACTTGATGACTTGTTAGCACTGATGGCGCGGCTACGCGCTGACTGTCCGTGGGATAAAAAACAAAGCAATCATAGCCTCATTCCCTATGCCATTGAAGAAGCCTATGAGTTAGGCGAGGCGGTACAAAGCGATGACGATGAAGATATCAAAGGTGAGCTTGGTGATGTGCTGCTACAAGTTGTCTTTCATTGTCAGATGTATGCTGAGCAAGGGCGTTTCGATATGTGCGATGTTATTACCACTCTACAAGAGAAGCTGATTCGCCGTCATCCGCACGTATTTGAGGCCGAAACCCTAACAGACGAAGCGGCGGTTAAAGCGCGCTGGGACGAAATTAAAGCGGAGG
>NZ_JBPYDC010001399.1:0-610 GCF_051847575.1 Psychrobacter sp. 1U2 | reverse complement strand
ATATTGCTAATCGCCTGCAATAAATAACGCGGGCAAGCCTCTACTGCTTCTACACTTGCCGCAACGTTTGCGCCATCATCAGTTACAGCGTTGGTCGCAATCTCTGGCTGCTGCATCGGCAAGTCGTTGATGACTGATATCTCACGAGCAATGCCGCGTACGCTAAAGCAATCGCCACGGTTTGGCGTGATAGAGATATCTAGTATTTGATTGTCTAAACCTAGATAGTCGCGGATATCAGTGCCGATTGGTGCATCAGCTGGCAGTTCAAGCAAACCATCGATGCTATCAGTCAAATCAATCTCGGAGGCACCGCAAAGCATGCCGTTTGAGGCAACACCGCGAAGGTTGCCGTTTTTAATTTTAAAGCCTTTTGAGTCATCACTAGGTAACACAGCACCAACGGTTGCCACGGGCGCTTTCATACCGACTGTGACATTGGGCGCACCGCAGACGATTTGTAACGGTTCAGCTTCACCGATATTGACCTGTGTGACGCGTAGTTTGTCGGCATCAGGATGTTGCTCGACACTGATGACTTCACCAACCACCACACCACTAAAGGCGCGCGCAACTGCAAAACGATCATCAATCTCAAGCCCTGCCATGG
>NZ_JBPYDC010001398.1:0-610 GCF_051847575.1 Psychrobacter sp. 1U2 | reverse complement strand
CAGCATGACAGCCCAGGTGAGCTAGCGCAGCCCTTTGGCGGTACAGACTGGAAAACTGCCGGTGAAAAACCAGTACCGGGTAAAAACTGTCCCATGATTAAGATCGTTGAGCGTGATTATCCCAATACTTATAAGAAGTTCACCTCTATGGGACCGGCGCTTGAGGCACTAGGCAACGGCTCAAAAGGTCTAAATTGGGATATGAAAACCGAAGTCAAACAATTGGGTGACTTAAACCACCGTGTCACTGAGCCAGGTATCTCTGAAGGGCGACCCCGTCTGAATACCCCAGTGAATGCCTCTGAGATGATTTTGATGCTGGCGCCTGAAACCAATGGTCACGTGGCGGTCAAAGGGTGGTCGGCATTGTCTGAGTTTACGGGTCGCGATCATACCCATTTGGCCAAATCCAGCGAGCACGAAAAAATCCGCTTTAAAGACATCGTCGCCCAACCGCGCAAAATTATCTCAAGCCCGACGTGGTCTGGCATTGAGTCTGATGAGGTGAGCTACAACGCTGGTTACACTAACGTTCATGAACTGATCCCTTGGCGCACCATTACAGGTCGTCAGCAGTTTTATCAGGATCACCCATGGATGCAAGCGTTCG
>NZ_JBPYDC010001397.1:0-610 GCF_051847575.1 Psychrobacter sp. 1U2 | reverse complement strand
CTAGATGGGTATCATTTATCATGGTAGTTTCTGCTAGAGTAATTGCACGCTCTAATATATTGCGCAGTTCACGAACGTTTCCAGCAAATTCATGCTGCTGCAGACGCTCGCAAGCACTTTCAGTCAGCTCTGCTGGTGTACCTAGCTGCCACTCTTCAGATATCAGCGCTAAAAAGTGCTTGGCGAGTAAAGGAATATCGTCACGGCGTGTATTGAGTGTGGGAAGCTTAAGCTCTATCACATTAATTCTATAGTACAAATCTTGCCGGAACTCTCCGTCTTTTACCAACTGGCTTAAGTCTTTATGGGTAGCTGATAAAATCCGAATATCTACAGGTACCTCTTTGGTGTCACCAATAGCGCGCACTGTCTTTTCTTGGATAGCACGTAATAGCTTTACTTGCATAGCAAGTGGTAAATCTGCCACTTCATCTAAAAATAATGTACCACCACTGGCTTGTTGAAACAAACCTTGCTTATCTGCAACCGCACCAGTAAAGCTACCTTTTTTATGGCCAAAAAACTCTGACTCCATAAGCTCAGATGGAATCGCACCACAGTTGACTGGGACAAAACTACCATCACGGCGTGGACTTAAATCATGGATGAG
>NZ_JBPYDC010001396.1:0-610 GCF_051847575.1 Psychrobacter sp. 1U2 | reverse complement strand
ACGACAATATAGGACGGCCAATAGGTCTGTTTTTAGGAAAATAATTGTGGATATACTCTTGTTAATTCAAGCTGTCATCATGGGTATCGTTGAAGGCATTACTGAATTCTTACCCATTTCTAGCACGGGTTATTTAATTCTATCTGCCGATTTAATGAATTTTTGGACTAAAGATAAAGTCGATTTGTTTGTGGTGGTGGTACAGCTTGGTGCTATTTTGGCAGTCATTTATGACTATTGGGGTAGGCTGTGGCAAGCGTTGATGGGTCTGCTGACGGGCAAAGCTGACGGTATGAGTAACCCAAGACAGCTGGGGCTGAGCTTGATTGTCGCTACTGTTCCTGTGATGCTTGTAGGCTTTACTTTTGCTGATGAGATCAAAACCTACTTATTTAATCCTATTACTGTTGCTATCATGCTCATCATCGGTGGTCTGCTGATATTTTATGTTGAAAAACGTCCCAAAACGATCATTGCTCGTGAGGCCGAAGACGTCAGTCTAAAGACAGCGTTGATGATTGGTTTGTTTCAGTGTCTGGCGCTGATACCAGGTACATCACGTTCAGGTGCGACTATCATTGGTGCGCTCTGGCTTGGTGTTTCGCGTAAG
>NZ_JBPYDC010001395.1:0-610 GCF_051847575.1 Psychrobacter sp. 1U2 | reverse complement strand
AAATCAAGATGTCGATTACGATAGCGCGCTTCTACATCAGCTAAGCCATGAAACTTATTTGGCATTGGACGTAGTGACTTGGTCAATAAGTGGAATTCTTCAATATGGACATAAAGATCGCCTTTTCCTGAGCGACCGATATAACCTGAGACACCGACGATATCACCCAAATCTAGCGATTTGATGCTAGCGCGTGTTTCTTCATCTAGCTCTTTGCGAGCGACGTAGAGCTGAATGCGACCCGTCATGTCTTGAATGACAATAAATGAGCCACGATTGAGCATTACTCGCCCTGCCACATGAACCTGTGTTTTGTCACCCTTAGACGCATTATCTTCAATTTCTTGCTTTGACACACCCTCAAAAGCCGCTTGCAGATCTTTGGCATAATCTGTACGTTTGAACTGGTTAGGATACGGCTGTTTGCCTGAAGCACTAATATCATCGAGCTTAGCTTGCAGCTGTGCGATAAGCTCGTTGGCTTCTTCTAAGGTTGGAGCTTGGTCTTGGTTCTGATTTTGATTATTGGGCTTTGACATAACACTCTCAAAATGGTTGGATATTTATGGGTAGTCTTTTAAAGATAAAAACAAAAAAAGCAGTTTGTGAA
>NZ_JBPYDC010001394.1:0-610 GCF_051847575.1 Psychrobacter sp. 1U2 | reverse complement strand
CACATCAAGCATACCTAGGTTTAGCCCTTGTCCAGCGAGTGGATGCACTCCATGCGCAGCGTCTCCTATCAAGACTAAATTATCTGCGACATAGCTCTTTGCCTGTTGCGCGGTCAGTGGAAAGCTGGCGATTGATTCAATCTGACTAATAGCGCCAAGCTCATAATTACTGGCAGCGGCCAGCTTATCGGCGATCACTCGCTCTTCTTCCTCTATTAATGCCAATGCTTGATTACGTGGCAGTGTCCAAACTATCGACTGCCAATGTTGCGGACTGGCTTTATCTTCATCTGTAATATCTGCTAATGGCAATAATGCCAGCGTGCCGGTCGGTAACATGGCTTGGCGCGCGGTGGCTTGATGGGGTTTGGCAGTTTGAATCGCGCAGCAAATCGCCGTTTGATTATAATCAAGGATGTCAATCTCAATCCCAGCCTGCTTACGCACAAATGAGCCACGACCATCTGCACCAATCAACAGTTGGGCATCAATAGCTGTATCATTATCTAAAGTCACACGGTAGCCTTGCTGTGCTCCTAACCAATCCATTCCCACAACTTTATGTCCAGCGATGACAGTCAGATAGTCACCGAAATCTTCCTCAGACAAG
>NZ_JBPYDC010001393.1:0-610 GCF_051847575.1 Psychrobacter sp. 1U2 | reverse complement strand
AGCTGCTATGGATTTTGGATATGCAGCTATGAATGCCCAAAATTTTGCTAACTGACTTTGGGTAGCGGCTGAATACTGACCGTCTGTTGAAGATAAGTTATCTATCGCTGTGCTGGTTTTGGTAGCACCAATCTTTGTAGAAGTAAGCTTAGTTGATGAGAACATATAAAACCCCTATGGTGCCAAGCTTAGCTAATAAAGCAAAAACAAACGACAGTAAATGAGTGCTGAAAATGAATACAAGTTAGTAAACATAGTGCTACTGTTCAGCTGGAGCACGCAATAACAGCCATAAAAACAGCACCGTACCGACCACACCGAATACCGTAGCGACAGGCACTTCAAATGGGTAGCGAATAGAACGCCCAATGATATCGCACAGCAACACAGCAGAAGCGCCAAGTAGCGCGACCGCAGGCAGGCTACGCCGTAATTTGTCCCCCATGATACGGCTGACGATATTGGGAACAACCAGACCGATGAACGGAATCATACCAACCGTCACCACGACCATCGCACTCATCATGGCGACCATACCAACGCCAATCCAAGTAACCTGACGCTTACTAATACCCAAATTCAATGCGATATTGTCACCCAAGCCGGCGAT
>NZ_JBPYDC010001392.1:0-610 GCF_051847575.1 Psychrobacter sp. 1U2 | reverse complement strand
ACTTTTCTATTTTATATGTAGAGTCAGTACATCCCTGTACCAACTATGCCGCCTCTGCCCGTAATGCTTGAGTCGCTTTTTCATCTAGTTGCATGGTTTTGCTATCAATGACGACACCGTATTCTTTTGCAGCGGCAGTCACAGAGACAATCCCTTCGATGACGTCACGTAGCACCGCTTCAGGCTCACGCTCAAAAGAGCGACCAAAGCCGCCGCCACCAGGATTGGTATTCCGCGCGCGCTCTCCTGACTTAATCTCAATTACCGTATTGTGAAGATGAGTATCGGTGGTGCCACCTTCACGGAACACTTCTAATTTTCCTAACTTGAGCTCTGGAGAGATTTGCTCAGCACCGCCTGCACCCATCGTTGGGATATGACGCCCTTCACCAAAAGCAACAACGGTCATGGTGTGATCGAGGGGTTCTACCTCCCAAACTGTACCGCAGCCGCCGCGCAAGCGTCCTGCGCCACCACTATCTTCTGCCAGTCCATACTTATGGACGACGATAGGATATTGATATTCTAATAACTCGATATCACCTGAGCTTAACGCACCAAAGCAGCACAAAGGCCCGCAAGCATGCCAACCATCCATTTGCTGAGTGGC
>NZ_JBPYDC010001391.1:0-611 GCF_051847575.1 Psychrobacter sp. 1U2 | reverse complement strand
ATGAGCAGCTATACGCGCAAGCCCTAGCTCAAGGCACAAATAGATGCGCGACTGATATTGCTCATTTGGCCCATACGCTACATCATACTTTTCAGCACACTATTCATGATGAGTGTCCGTTAGTACTGGTCAGCTTGGTACGAGCAGGTTTGCCAGTTGGGGTATTGTTGCAGCGAGCCTTAGCCGATGCCAATAGCAGCTATGCTTTGTCCAGTGTGCATTATGGCGTCAGCATCATTCGTGATCGCGGTCTTGACTCAGTCGCACTGCAGATGATATTGGAGGCTTATCCAAACAGTCCCATCGTATTTGTCGATGGCTGGACGGGTAAAGGCGCGATTTATCAAGAGCTGGCGCACAGTTTAGAAGCCTTTAGTGACCCCAACCATCCATATTTTGCCAGTATTTATCATCAAGGTAAGGGCACCATTCCTTTATTAACACTGGCTGATCCAGCAGGAGTCGCTTGGCTGGCAGCCAGTACTGATGACTGGCTAATCCCATCAGGATTACTTAATAGTACCGTATCGGGGCTGATCTCTCGTAGTTTGTATACCGAGCCGCAATCAGGGCTACATCGCAGCGTGTTTTATGATAATTTGGTAGAGGCA
>NZ_JBPYDC010001390.1:0-611 GCF_051847575.1 Psychrobacter sp. 1U2 | reverse complement strand
ATTTCTGGTATTTCAATCAAACGCTTGGGTAGAGCTTTCGCGGAGGTAGACATAAAAGGTTCTCTTTATTAAAGGCCAGTAAATTTATTGAATTAGTTGTAGAAACAACCAGTTATGGAAACAGTAGCTTCTGAAGATATAGGCTACAAGGCTTGCCAAACAATATCAGCAACTTGGCTAGTGGCGCTACGATTGGCAAGGGCATGGCCTTTTTTTGCCATCTCCAAGCAAGTGTGGCGATCAAGCGCTGCAAGCTCATTACTCAGACGCTGCGCTGTTAGCTCAGACTGCGGTAATAAAATCGCAGCATCGTGTGACGTCAAGGTGCGTGCATTAGCAGTCTGATGGTCATCAACTGCATGAGGTAGCGGTACAAAAATCGCGGCAATACCGACATTTTGAATTTCGGTAACTGTCAACGCGCCTGCTCGACAAACGATAATATCTGCCCAGTTGTACGCCGCTGCCATATCGTCAATAAATGGCTGTACAGTGAACTTATGAGCGCTTAAATCCTCGCTATCATAAGCTATTTTTGTCGCTTGCTCATTATTACGACCGCACTGATGCTGTACCTCAAAAGGACGGCCTATTAACGCAAGTGCCTTAGG
>NZ_JBPYDC010001389.1:0-611 GCF_051847575.1 Psychrobacter sp. 1U2 | reverse complement strand
CTTCACATTCCCACTTTTGCACATCAAAAAACTCAGGGTCAATCTCTATTTCCATGTCCTGCTTGACAGATACCTGACAAGCCAAGCGCATGTGATTGCGGATCTCGCCTTGAGTAAAATAGCCTTCTTCGGTGGGCAGAATAGAACCGCCACCTTCAATAACACGGCAGCGACATTGATCACACGTACCACCACCACCACACGCAGAAGATAAAAATATACCTTCACTAGCAAGGGTTTGCAGTAGTTTTCCGCCTGCTGGAGTCACCACATCATTATCGGGATTATCATTGATATGAATAGTAACATCGCCTGAACTGACCAGTCTTGAGCGTGCTGCCAAAATAATGGCAACAAGACCCATGATGATCAAGGTAAACATAGCAACGCCACCAATCGCCGTAGCATAATCCATGATATGTATCCTTAATCTATGGGGTAGGGGTGCGGGTACATAAATTTGATACTGTACCCGAACACCTACCGAATAAATGAATTAAATATGTCAAATCGCTAAATAGATGTCTAAGCTTAGCGGTTTAAATGGACATGCCACCGAACGACATAAAGCCGAGCGACATAAGGCCAACCGTAATAAAGGTAATGCCAAG
>NZ_JBPYDC010001388.1:0-611 GCF_051847575.1 Psychrobacter sp. 1U2 | reverse complement strand
ATCAACTTGCTTTTATAGTTAACAGAGGTGATGGGTTAGGTGAAAGGTTGAAAGCAATACTCAACGGTATAGTACTTGCTCGAAAAACTAATGGTAAATTCTTTTATTCTTGGCCTTTATCATTTTCAGAAAGTAGTTTTCATGCTATTGATAAGGTTGAGAATATATTCAATAAGAGCTTTATAGAAGAGCATTTAATAGAGAGAGATGCTATAAATAGGTCTAATTTGAAGGCGTTAAACGAAATACCTAAACTTAACGCTGATTCTCTAACCGAGTATGATGGTATCTTAGTACAACAGCAATATCTTGTAAATCAAATTAAAGATAAAGAATATCAGTTTAGTAATTTAAGAACTGAATATAAGGAAGCATTTGAAGAAATCGGTTTTAATGAAGATGTATTAATGGCTCGCAGTTTAGCTGAGTCAGTTGTATTGAAAAATGATGTGCTCGCTATACATTTAAGATCGGGTGACTTAGTTTATGGTGAGTATAGATTTATGGATCGTTATTATGGGAAAGTAGTCCCATTGTATGTACTTGACCAAGTAATAAAAAGTTTCAAAAGATCGGGTTATGATGTTATTTTATTTGGTCAAGATATCGAT
>NZ_JBPYDC010001387.1:0-612 GCF_051847575.1 Psychrobacter sp. 1U2 | reverse complement strand
CTTTTCGATAAACTCATCAATCGCTTCATCCGAGCTATCTAGCCCCAACTGAGCAAATAGCTCATTCATATTATATTCAGGTTCACCCAACATATTGTCTCTCCTTAAATAATGCAAGTTTGATTGTACTTATTATTTCAACGAACGCATTTATTGTAGCAAGCTTTTTTTTATTCGCTGTTAATCAACGTGTATCTAACGTTATCAATTGTATTGATGTACGCTTAAAACCCAAAAAGCCCTCTATATAAGAGGGCTTCTTCTAGATTACTTTGTACAATGGGTTTAGCAAATTTACGACCTATGGAAGCAGGTGTGCAACCGCATCACGCTCTTCGCTAAGTTCTTGTTCTGTAGCTGCCATCTTCTCTTTTGAGAAATCTGATGACACGTCAACGCCGTCTACGATAGACCAATCGCCGTTGCTACATGTACATGGGAATGAGTAAATCAAACCCTCAGCGATACCGTATTCGCCGTTTGAATAAACACCCATTGATACCCAATCGTTTTCATCAGTACCGAGTGCCCATGTACGCATATGAGCGATGGCAGCATTGGCAGCAGAGGCCGCAGATGATGCACCGCGCGCTTTGATGATTGCCGCACCGC
>NZ_JBPYDC010001386.1:0-612 GCF_051847575.1 Psychrobacter sp. 1U2 | reverse complement strand
AAGAGGTATTTCCTAAATATCTGTATTTTAGTGTAGTCAGTTCAACCTAAAAGAAGGGCACTGTTAATGGCGTGCTGCTGGGATAAATTTTCCTCGCTTGCTGTGCGCAGGCCAGACAGATGCTTCGCAAAATTCACCCCAGCAGTACATATATCTTTTTAAAATGAAACGACTATAACGAGATATGTTTTTTAATTTGTGTAAATAGCTTTAGTCTGCTGTACTTTTAATTTGCACAGCGTTAACCATAACGACCAGTAATGTAGTCTTCCGTCGCTTTTTGCGTAGGCGTGGTAAATACTTGGTCCGTCTCGCCCATCTCAATCATATCGCCCAAATACATATAGACTGTATAGTCTGACACTCGCGCAGCCTGTTGCATGTTATGAGTAACGATGGCAATGGTGTAGTCGTTTTTTAGGTCTTCAATCAAATCCTCAATGGCGCCTGTCTAGAGTGGGTCAAGTGCAGAGGTTGGCTCATCAAGTAACAGCACTTCAGGCTTGGTAGCGACACTACGAGCGATACACAGTCGTTGCTGCTGTCCGCCTGATAAAGACAAGCCTGAAGCTTTGAGCTTGTCTTTTACTTCTGGCCATAATGCCGATTTTT
>NZ_JBPYDC010001385.1:0-612 GCF_051847575.1 Psychrobacter sp. 1U2 | reverse complement strand
ACGTCACAGGCAACGTGAGTTTGTTTGCAGCAGCAATCGCCTATCTAGACGTACGTAGTATCTTATATATCGGGGCTCTATTATTGTCTTTTTTAGCAGGCGCGATAATGAGCGGCTTTGTCATTGGACAAACCTCTTTAAAATTAGGGAGACGTTATGGGCGTGCGCTGTATATTGAAGCAGCTTTACTATTGCTTAGTTACTGGCTTTATCAACAGCACGATTATCTAGGACAGTTGACTGCGGCAATGGCCTGTGGATTACAGAATGCGATGGTAGCGACTTATAGCGGCGCGGTAATTCGTACCACACATTTGACAGGCTTGACATCAGATATGGGGGCAGCGATTGGTAATTGGCTGGCAGGACGACCAATCAGTAAGCCAACGCTTGGCTTTCAGGCCATTATTTGGTATTGCTTTTGTGGCGGCAGCGTTGTAGGAGCATTCTTATACGCTAGCGTCGGCTATGGCGCACTCTTATTGCCAGTAAGTATTGTCTTGATAGCTGCAATTGTCTATAACCGTGCTTCGGATCGTTTGCCAGAAACGAGAGATCCGATACGACAAGGGCGTCTACCGAAACGATAGACGCTCTTATTTATATTGATAA
>NZ_JBPYDC010001384.1:0-612 GCF_051847575.1 Psychrobacter sp. 1U2 | reverse complement strand
AAGGCTGTTTATAGATACTTTTCTCTATCTTTGTCAGGCATATAACGGGTATATTTGGTAGGTATTACCATTATCCAAATGATTAACAGATATATATAAAATACGGTAAAATCAAATAGTTAAATAAAAATAAGAGGTGGATGTATGAGTCAAAAACAACCCTTATTAATCACCACAGGTGAGCCTGCTGGTATCGGGATGGACGTGGTTTTGTTACTTGCGCAAGAAGGTAAGCTACAAAATTTTAATCGACCAATCTGGATCACAGCTGATGCCAATGCTATGCAGGCACGTGCAGAGCAACTACTAACTACTGGCGCACTAAAAAGCTGTCCAACTTGGCAAAGTATTACAGTGACTCCATCATCAATGACTGATGTAAATAATGCGGATTTTAATGTAGCAAATAATGCATTCTTATTGTTGGATGTACCTTGCCCTGCACCTGTGCGGGCAGGTCATATTAACACCAAGAATGCAGCAATGGTCGCCAAGCAATTAGAAATCGCTCATCAACTTGCAACAAATGAAACGGTAGCCGCTATCGTTACTGGACCGTTACAAAAATCTGCGTTAATTGACGCCGACATTAAACTTTTAGATGGCATGATG
>NZ_JBPYDC010001383.1:0-612 GCF_051847575.1 Psychrobacter sp. 1U2 | reverse complement strand
AATGCCGCGCATCAGGATATTGTTCGCGCAGCTGTTCCACGTGAAACATGGCTTGTTCTCGCGTGGTGACCGGATAAGCGTAAGTAATGAATTCAGATTTCTTGATTTCAAGACGAGCAGTGATGGCTTTTTGCAGGGTGTGATAACTCATATAATTAATCCAATCTGAAATTAGACATAGTGCCACTAAAAATAAATTTTGCGTAGCCTCTGTCTGCGTAGGCACAGCACGCAAGAAAAAATATTTTCAGTAGCACGTTAGCCCATATCGCAGTTTTGTTTTTAGCGTCTATATTGTTTTGATGATACACCTAGGTTTAGATGGGATATGTTAAACTTGCCTCACTATAACAAAACTAATGGTAGCAAATAGTATGCGTTTAGATAAATTTATTAGTAAAGCCACGGAACTGTCGCGCAAAGAATCCAAAAAAATTCTGCACGCAGGCGAAGTCACCGTCAACGACGAAGTTATCAAAGATCCTGGTGTACATGTCGATATCATTAACGATGATGTCATGTGGGTAGGCGAACCACTGTCAGTGGCGACAGGCAATCGTTATATTCTATTGCATAAGCCAGAAGGCTTTGAATGTACGTTAAAGGCTAAAG
>NZ_JBPYDC010001382.1:0-612 GCF_051847575.1 Psychrobacter sp. 1U2 | reverse complement strand
AGGAGACTGAGGCACAATACCAAAAGTAACAAGCTTATCTTGTTTTACAGGTATTTGCGCTTGTACAACCGCAGTACGAAACGCATCTTCATCCAAAACCACATGATCAGCCGCTAAAACCAATAACTCAGGATTGTCTTCGTACTTTGCTGCATAAATAGCGGCAAGCGCGATCGCTGGTGCAGTATTTTTTCCTATAGGCTCAAGAATAATATTATGATCTAATTGCCCGATTTGGCGTAGCTGTTCAGCGACGATGAAACGATGTTCTTCATTACATATAACCAATGGGGGTAAGCAGTCTAAACCTTGTAATCTTAGAATAGTAGCTTGCAACATCGTTGTCTGACCATATAGTTTTTGAAACTGCTTAGGAAAGAGCTCACGTGATAACGGCCATAAACGGCTTCCCGTTCCACCTGCCATAATTATCGGTAGAATCATAATACTTATCCTAAATTGATTGGAGCTTAGTTACTGATACTAAAAATACGCTTTGGTATTTTCATGTACATGAGCGTCACTGAGTAAGTCATTTATCGCAAACCATTGATATTGATGATGCTGATCTATAGGAAGCGTATCAAAGCTAACATTCACAATCAGCTGGTA
>NZ_JBPYDC010001381.1:0-612 GCF_051847575.1 Psychrobacter sp. 1U2 | reverse complement strand
GAGCGCTGTGCTGTTGCTCTTGGATTTAATAGTGGCGGTGATACGATGCGTGCGCTGGCAGAAAAGTCAGATGTTTGGTTGAACACGCTTAAGCAGCCTGCACTGTGTGATCAGCTTGCCACTGAGCTTAATAATAATACGCTTATTAGTAATCAAGACCGCGCCGCTCGTCTCAAACGTATGTTACGTAAAGGCAAGACAGGCGATATTATGGCATTATCATCACGTCTTGGTACGCCGATTCCTTATTCTACGTTAAGCGAGATTCAGCTTAATCCAAGTGCTTATTTTGGTCGCTTTAGCATGCAGCCTAATAACCAAACCAACCAGTATTTATATCTATATGCTATAGGACGACTCGCTGAAAAGTCATACCGTGAAGCTGCTCTGCAGTTAGATTTTGATATCAAACAAGACAATCAGCGTTCAGCCAAATTATTGAATGATGATACACGTCGCTACGCTTACCGTATTCTAGGGGTAGAGCGTATGAACCACACCACTGATGATGGTTTTAGCGCTGAGGCTATCGACTGGTTTCGCAACAGCTTAGACGATGATTTTAACTTTGAAGAAGCTGAAGATTATGC
Source organism: Psychrobacter sp. 1U2 (assembly GCF_051847575.1). Classification (NCBI taxonomy): domain Bacteria; kingdom Pseudomonadati; phylum Pseudomonadota; class Gammaproteobacteria; order Moraxellales; family Moraxellaceae; genus Psychrobacter; species Psychrobacter sp. 1U2. The sequence goes on along the minus strand of NZ_JBPYDC010001381.1, from coordinate 22 downwards.
GATGGCTGCTATCCGTTTCAGT
>NZ_JBPYDC010001380.1:0-613 GCF_051847575.1 Psychrobacter sp. 1U2 | reverse complement strand
CGCTTTAAACCCCGCCATACCAATACGAATAGCAATCGCCAGTCCAATCGCCGACCATAAAGAAAATCGACCGCCGACCCATTCCCAAAGCTGCAGCTGATGCTCAGGATGAATACCCCAAGCGCTCATCTTCTCACCATTAGCCGATATACCAATAAAGTGGCGACGTAACACACTGTCTTCCGTACCAGCGCGCAGCTTGGCAGTGGCAAGCAGCCATGACAGTGCCGTCTTCGCGTTGGATAACGTATCAACGGTACCAAAAGATTTGGAGGAGATAATAAATAAGGTAGTTTCAGGATTTAAGTGCTTGAGCAAATTATCAAGCTGAGTACCATCCATATTAGAGACGAAGTGCACTTCAATGTCGGTATCTGCCCACTCATCAAGCGCGGTCGTCGCCATCAGTGGCCCAAGATCAGAACCACCTACTCCGATATTAACCACATCGGTGATAGCCTTGCCCGAAAATCCGCGCCATGTGCCACTACGGACACGCTCGGATAATCTGGCTACCTGCGCCAGACTACGATGCACATCGGCGACCACATTTTGGTCACCTACTTGTAGCGCTGCGGTCTCTGGCAGTCGTAGCGCCGTATGCAAGGCTGCA
>NZ_JBPYDC010001379.1:0-613 GCF_051847575.1 Psychrobacter sp. 1U2 | reverse complement strand
CAGGCTCAATAATATGATAATTCATATCAGCTAGCGTCTGCACATTTAAGCTTACTGCTGGATGCGCCCACATTTGCTGATTCATCGCTGGGGCAACCAATACTGGTGCGGTAGTTGCAAGGCATACTGTAGTCAATAGGTCATCAGCCATTCCCATTGCCAACCGAGCCAAGGTATTGGCTGAAGCTGGGGCAATGACTATTAAGTCTGCCCACTTGGCAAGCTCAATATGACCCATGCCAGCCTCAGCGCGCTCATCAAGCAATGAGATGTGTACCTCGTTACCAGTCAAGGCTTGTAGAGTGAGCGGCGTGATAAAGGCTTGCGCGCCTGTCGTCATAATGACACGCACATCAAACCTCGCTTTAATCAATAAACGGGCAAAAACAGCAGATTTATAAGCAGCAATACCACCAGTAATAGCAAGCACAACATTAGACATAGGCATAACATCAATAAAAGGTTAGAAGATAAAATTGCGTTTATAGTAACAATTATGCGATAAATTGGGGAAAGTTTTCTCTTCCAATTTTGTTTGCTTTTTCAATTAATTAAAATCAACCCATATTTAAGGAAAAATAGTGGCTATAAAAGATTGGCACGAAGACGACAG
>NZ_JBPYDC010001378.1:0-614 GCF_051847575.1 Psychrobacter sp. 1U2 | reverse complement strand
CTTTTAATAAACGTCCTGGTAATACCAAAGTCGTATAAACGTCTCCGATAAGGGTCCCTACACTAAGGACACTACCGTAAGTCGTAAAAATCAGACCTAAGCGTGACTTCACGAAATGGTTGATTTTTGCCATGATGGCTTTTAGTGTACCGTAATGCTCAAGCGAACCGACAAAAGCGAGTGCGAAAATGGTCAAGGTAATGACCCATGTCATCGACATGACGCCGCCCTTTGATAGCAACTGATCAACAACGTCAAAACCCGTTTCACTGACAAAGCCATTTTGTAAAACGTTAAAAATCTCACTAACTCCAACGCCTTGCAGAAAAAACGCAATCAATGATGCCACGACGACACCACCTAACACAGTCGGTATTGCTGGCATTTTCATGACAGCCGCGATAACAACCACAAGCGCAGGCAGTAAGGTAATAATACTTAAATTGTAGTTGTCAGCTAGGCTTGTTTGTAAGGCTCGGATAGAAGATAAATCAATACTATCATCGCCATAACCCATGCCAATCCAAGCATAAATCGCTAAAGCAGTAACCATCGCTGGGACGGTCGTCGGCAGCATACCTCTAATATGATCCCAAAGCTCAACGCCTGCAGCA
>NZ_JBPYDC010001377.1:0-614 GCF_051847575.1 Psychrobacter sp. 1U2 | reverse complement strand
CAAGCGTGCCGCGCAGATATTGGACATTACTTTAACGCGCCGCGGCACTGACAAAGCCGGCAACACTATCGCGATGGCAGGTGTACCCTTTCATGCTGCAGATAGCTACATGGCACGGCTCATTGCCGCTGGGCAAACGGTGGTGGTCTGTGAGCAAATCGATGAGGCAGCCGATAGCAACTCTTATCCAAGCATCGGCGAAAAAAGCAAAAAAGATAATACGCTACACAATAAAGGTAGCACTAAAGCCGCTAAGGCTAAGCCGCCCACCATCATGCGCCGCGAAGTGGTCAAGACGCTGACTGCTGGGACGATAACCGATGATGCACTTATCGCGCCCAATCAGACGCCTACTGTCGTCGCCATCGACATCGCCACACCGAATCCAAAGGCAAAAGATCGTAAACTGCCTATCCAAGCTGCAATCAGTCAACTGGACTTGACGGCAGGGACGCTCACCACTCAAACCCTAAGTGTGGATAGTAGTACAAGCGTTGCAACTGGAGAGAATAGTGATATAGCAACGCTACAAGCGCAAATGCTCACTGTCTTGGCACGCTTTGCCCCTAGTGAGTGTATCATCAGTGAAGCCACCAGTGAAGACTTGCTACTGT
>NZ_JBPYDC010001376.1:0-614 GCF_051847575.1 Psychrobacter sp. 1U2 | reverse complement strand
TCCCATGGGCGCAACCAGACGCTGACCACCGATTTCAAAGACTATGCCACGCCAATCATACACCTGCCCGCCTTGACGACCACTACTACGGGCACGGGCAAGATCAGCTAAGCGTAGAAGCTCGATAAATCCTTTGGAAGCCACAACTTACTCCGTTACTGTACGGATAATACGTACAAGCTCATTTTCGTCGACTGGCTTGACTAGGTACTCTCTAGCCCCCTGACGTTTGCCCCATACCCGATCAGTCTCCTGGTTTTTAGTGCTTACGATTACGACAGGGATATGAGCCGTTGTCTTACCACGGGTAATTTTGCGAGTTGCTTGAAAACCATTCATTTCAGGCATCACCACATCCATTAACACCACATCTGGCAAATATTCAGCAGCCATTGAGCAGCCTTTTTCGCCATTACTGGCTTCTAGTATTTGAAAGTTGTTCTTCGTTAGAATGTCGCGAAATTTTGCCATTTCAGATGGCGAATCGTCTATGACCAACACAGTTGTCATGGTTATTCCTTTTATTGTCGTTTTTATCCATTTGGATAAATTATCAAAGCCATTAAGTAATGCGTTCAGTGAGGTATTGCCTCTTTTTCAAAACATCTGAATAA